>JAQICC010000265.1 GCA_027858735.1 Salinivirgaceae bacterium | reverse complement strand
TGGTTCTGTTTTTTCTTCTATCATTTTAATTTCGTCAGGTTTGCTTTTAGAAGCTTTTGTTTCTTCTTTTTTACCTTTTAAATAATCGGGTAATTCCATTCCTGCCATTTTGAATAGCTCGTCTAGTGGAGGGATTGATCCCATCATGCCTTTCATAAAATTTGCAGTTGATGTTCCACCATCTTTACTACCCCCATTTTCCCAAACAGTAACTTTATCAATTTTAATGTTTTTAATGGCTTCAACCTGAGTTTTCACCAATTCAGGCAATTTATCTGCAATCATAAGCATTACCGCATCTTTTGAATCATTACCTGCTGCTTTTACAATACTATCAAAACCTTCGGCCTGTTTACTTAATATCTCATAAATACCTTTTGCTTCGGCTTCCATCTTCATGTAAATAGCATCTGCATCTCCTTTTGCATGACGACGTGTTTGTTCTGCAATAGCTTCTGCAGCAATTTGAACTTTCTCTTTGTCAACTAAAGCGGGTACTACAATATCAGCTGTTTGACTTGCTTTGTCACGCGCTGCTCTTTGATCTTCAGCAGTTTTTTCAGCTTGGTAGGCTTCTTCAAGTGCTTTAGCTTGAGTTACTTTCTCAGCAGCTACTGCCTTTCTTTCCGCTTCAGCTTCCATCTCACGACGGGTTGCATCCGAGTTAGCAATGGTAATTTTTGCCGAGTTTTCTCCTTCAACTGCTGTTGCATCAGCAGCAGCAACATTTACACGTTGATCTTGCATGGCATTTGCTTCACCAATTGAACCATCGCGGTTTTTTTCAGCCACACTTTTCTTGGCATCATTAATAGCTTTTGCAGCGGCTTCTTTTCCAAGGGCATTAATATAACCACTTTCGTCATTAATGTCGGTCACGTTAACATTAATCAGTTTTAAGCCAATTTTCTTTAACTCAGCTTCAACATTCGATGAAACTGCTTCAAGGAATTTATCACGGTTGCTGTTTATTTCCTCAATGTCCATTGTTGCAACGACCAAACGCAGTTGACCAAAAATAATATCTTTTGCCAAATTGCTAATATCAGCTTGCGATAAGCCTAAAAGGCGTTCGGCAGCATTGGTCATGGTACCAGGCTCGGTTGAAATACCTACTGTAAATCGTGAAGGAACATCAACACGAATGTTTTGCTTACTAAGTGCACTCGTTAAATTGATTTCAATTGAAAGAGGTGTTAAATCAAGAAATGAATAATCTTGAATAATGGGCCAAATGAATGCTGCTCCACCATGAATACATTTGGCAGAACGAGATTCTTGCGAAATGCCTCTGCCTACTTTCCCAAATACAACTAAAATCCTGTCTGACGGACAGCGTTTGTATCTTCTAAAGAACGATACAATTAAAATAAAAATAAAGACTACCGCTACAACGGCTAATATTACTGCATATTCTCCCATTTTAATAGATTTTTAAAGGGTTATTTACTTGGTTGTACTAATAAAATTTCATTGCTAATTACATCCTTAACTTCAACTATTGCTCCTGTTTTTATAGCTTCGTCATTATCTGTCATTGCATCTAATGTCTGAAAACCTTGTACTTGAATTTGCACTTTGCCAAACCCTTCACGTTTTGGTGGAACGGTTAAATAAACAGAACAGGTTTTGCCAATAGCATTTCTCATGTCTAGAGTTCCTGAATCAGTTAATTTTCCCATAAAGTACATGATTGATGCCATAATTGTCATCATTAGCACACCCGTCATTGTAGATATTAAAACTGATACACCAACGCCAATTTCGGCATCTATACACACAATTCCAGTCCATCCAAATATGGTGAAAAAGGCTATTAGGTTTTTTAGGGTAAGAAACTGGAAATCTATTCCGGTATCATGGTCAACTGACGAATCAACATCTCCATCGCCAGTATCATGATCAAAATCACCCCCAATAAAAGTTAATACAATTTGAATGAGAAATAAAGCAGAAAAAGGTAAGGCTATAAGCCAGTTAATTTTCTCAAATGTAGCCATTTCGGCCCACCAAGTTGAGGCAAGTAAAATCATAGGTTTAGATATTTAGTTAGCTAAAGCAATTTAGTAAAAAATATGATAAAATTCTGTGTGTTGGCAATTATAAAAATAGGACGGGAAAGGTTAAGTAATGTTACTTAAAACACCGAAATGTAATTTTAGAACTTGAGTTTTTTAATTTAGTGCAAAGCTTTTTAAATAGTGTGGCAATTCCTGATAAGTTTTTGTTTTGGAAGTTAGCACAGGTGGTTGTCCGCATTCTTTCATTGCTTTTATTCCAACACTATCTACAAAAAAGAATTTTAAAAATTCCTCAGCCAGTTTAGGATTTGGGGGATTTTTTATTTGAGTAATACCGTAAATCATAGGTTCCCCTATATGGGTTATTGTCTCTCCAGGTTTTTTACCACTGACTTGTACGTCCACTGATTTATAAAATTCGGTGAGATCAGATCTTTTAAGATTGATGCTATCTGGTAATTTAATATAGTCTAGTTGGTGTTGAATGGCTATTGATTTATAAATAAAAGCGTAATCAATAGTTTGAGATTCAAGTAATGCCAGTAAATCAACCTCTTTTGGTCGAATATACTCTTTGTCTTTATTCAAAATAGAATCGGCTAAGCCAGATCTTTTGAAATAGAGCCCGGCTAATTTATTTACCAATATTGTTCGATAACCGCAGGGGTCTGAATTCGAATCGGAACGGCCATAATTTACCTTTTCATTAAGCAGAATATTAGGCCAGTTTTTTGAATTAATTTTATTTGCCTGTTTTAAATGCTTATTGAAAACAATTACCATTTCGTTCGTGGCAAATTTTAAATTCCAATTTGTATAATGCGGTATAAGTAAATTATCAATGACCTTATAATCTGCCGATGCCATAATGTCGCAAGGCTTATTTAAATCGGTAATTTTTCGTGCACATCTTCTACTGCCTGCAGCTTCAAGCTGAACTTTAACATTGGGGTGTATTCGTTCAAATTCCTCTGCTATTTGTTTAAAAGGAACAGATAAGCTACCGGCATGAAAAATTATTAGCTTTTCAGTTTTTGGTTTTGAATTGCATCCTAATAAAATAAGAGTTGGCAATATAAAAGCAAGTAATTTTTTGCCTGATCTAATCAAGTCAGATACTTCACTTTTTCTCATTTATCGAGTGAAAAAATTTCTTTGTAGTTTTATGTATAGCTTCGTTGAACTCGATTCTTAATTCCTCATATGCTTGAATTAACTTCTCTCCATCTTCGGTTAAATCGGTTTTTCCGCCTTGTGAACCTCCGCGTTGTCGTTCCAAAAGCTTAAATCCTAGGCCGGCTTCTATTTCTTCAACGTTTCCCCAAGCTTTTCTGTAACTTACTCCGAGCGCATCTGCTGCAGCTTTTAAAGAGCCGGTTTCTTTAACTTTTTTTAAAAGTGAGAATTTATACTCATCAAGCAAATTACCTAACTTTTTATGATTAAGCAAAATGGAATAATCAAGAAAAATATTATAATATTTTGATCCTTTTGATCCCGCCATTTCTCGTTTTATTTATATAAACAACGGTATGATGTGTCGGCAGTGACTTTCACTTTGAACGATACATCTTTGCCTACAATAAATGTTTCAAATGGCTTGTAGGTATTCCAGCTGTTCTCTTCTGGTAATTGTACATCCATATTGCCTGATGTTACTGTCATGTGTTCAACTGTTGAGGTTTCAAATTCATATTCACCAGCTGCCATAACTCCGATAGTTGCAGATCCGTTTTCTGTTTCAAAAGCAATAGATTTTACTTTGCCATCAAAATATTCGTTTGTTTTTAACATTTCATTATTAGTTTATGATTTATGCAAAGCTAGTAAATATATATTTCAGTTTTAAATGTTCATATCTGATTAATACATGCGTTTAGTTTAGAGCCTGCCCCGATTATTTCGGGGAAACGAAAAGGTTGAAAACCTTACAAGACCTCAGTCGATTGAGCAGATTTGCGATAGCGAATCGCTCAATTTGGGTAAAATTTGACAAAATTAATTTCAACACTTAACTCGCATTATTCATCAAATTCCGTTATGATGAATTGAAATGCGGGTTACCCCGACATAGCCGAACCCAAATTTGAGCATCAAATTT
>JAQICC010000217.1 GCA_027858735.1 Salinivirgaceae bacterium | reverse complement strand
TGTTGGTTTTCACATTTTGAGTAGCCTGCCCCGATTATTTCGGGGAAACGAAAGTATGAAAACCTTACAAGACCTCAGTCGATTGAGCAGATTTGCGATAGCGAATCGCTCAATTTGGGGTAAAAATAGTCCGACCTCTGAAAATTTACCATGAAAAACCACGCTTACCGTTTGGCTGTCAAATTGAAAAAACATTGCTGCATTTTGCACACTTTTTTTTGAGAACTGCTTATGTTTTTAAAAACCAAGGTGGCAAGATAACAAACGGCTAAGTTTAATACACTCACATATTCAAGTTAATACATCTGGCATTGTTGCAAAATGCTATCTGAAATAGTAATATCTATTTATTAGATTTTTCATGTAGGCTAACAAAAAATCGGGGCATTGTTAAACCTAAAATAATTGATCTATTATTACTTGAAAATAAGCAAAAAGAAAGCCCGGCTTAAACCGGGCTTAACGATGAATGTTGTACAAACTCAATTAGTTATTTCCTTTACTATTAACTAAAAACACTACTTTAAAATTATGAAAAACAACTCCCATTCATCAATAAATAATTATTTCTTTTTCCAAATGCTTTCCATTTCTTCAAGCGTTTTTCCTTTTGTTTCAGGAACAAGTTTCCAAACAAATATTGCCGATATTATACTTATAATACCATAAAGTAAAAATGGAAAAGCTTCATCAAAATTTTGTAATGGAAGAAATGTTGATGAAACAACGAAATTTGCAGTCCATTGTGCAGCGACAGCAATTGCTATTGCCTGACTACGTATTTTATTCGGAAATATTTCTGAAATTAACACCCAACAAATCGGCCCCCAGCTCATCATAAATGACGCTGTGTAAATGATGATGAATACTAAAGTTGAAGTTCCAATAATATTTAAAAACGATAGGGTGCTAATGGCAATCATACCAATAGCCATACCAATTGATCCGGTTATTAGTAAAGGTTTTCTACCCCATTTATCAACAGTCATAATAGCTACAACTGTGAAAATTACGTTAACCAATCCCATAATAATGGTTTGCATCATTGAAGCACTTTTATCAGCGCCCATACTTTCAAAAATGCGTGGAGCGTAGTATAAGGCTACATTAATGCCTACAAATTGTTGAAATAAAGAAAGGAGAACACCTACAATAATTACCAATTTTCCGTAGGAGAATATTTTGGCCTTTGATCCTTCGCTTAAGGAGTTCTTAATATCTTCAAGAACACTTTTAGCTCTTTCTACGCCATTAATTTTTGTTAAAATTGAAAGGGCCTTATCGTTATGGTTTGTTAATGCCAAGTACCTTGGAGTTTCAGGCATAAAAAACATTAAAATTGCAAATAGTGATGCCGGAATTGCTTCGGATAAAAACATGCGTCTCCATCCAAATTCATTTATCCATTCAATGGTTTGCCCATTTGCGATGCCCCAGTTTACAAAGTACACAACCAACATTCCGAATATTATGGCAAATTGGTTAAGCGAAACCAAGCGCCCGCGAATGTTTGCCGGTGCAATTTCGCCAATGTACATTGGTACTACAGCCGATGCTAAACCAACACCAATACCACCAACAATGCGGTAAAAATTAAAAGCCCATAATAATGCCAATGTAGGTTTTCCTTTTGTGAAAAATAAAAATTCAGGATTTGCTGATCCAAGTGCAGACAGTAGGAATAAAATACCGGCAAAAATTAAGGTTTTTCTTCGTCCGTATTTTGATGCAAGTATACCAGATATTATACCACCAATAATGCAGCCAACTAATGCACTCGATACCGTAATGCCATGCATAATACTACTTAAACCTAGTCCATTAATCATGTAGGCTTGAATTGATTTTTCAGCACCTGATATTACCGCAGTATCATAGCCAAATAGAAGGCCACCTAAAGTTGCTACTATAGTTACAACATAAATAAAGTATTTGTTATGCTTCATGTTTTGTGGTTTTAGTTAGTGTTTTTCTTTAGTGTTTGTTTACCAAAAAACCTACTCCAAAATAAATCAGAGCAGGTAATTGATTTTACTTAACCTATATTTAGATTTGGTTTAAATATACATATTTATTAAAGCTTCGTAAAGTTCTTGTTGGCCGCTAATCATAGCAGGTTCGCCCGATTCTTTTGCAATGGTTCTTAAATCATCTAAAGTAAGTTTGCCGTTTACATAGTCGACACCTTTACCATTAGTGAACGAAGCATAACGCTCAACTTTCATTTTCTTGTATTCGCTGTTGTTTAAAATATCATCAGCAATAATAAGAGAACGAGCAAAAGTATCCATACCCGAAACGTGAGCAATAAAGATATCTTCTAAGTCCGTTGAGTTTCTTCGTGTTTTAGCATCAAAGTTAACACCACCACCTTGTAAACCTCCGGCTTCAAGAATAACCATCATAGCCTTAACGGTTTCATAAATGTTAGTTGGGAATTCGTCCGTATCCCATCCGTTTTGGTAGTCCCCTTTGTTGGCGTCAATACTTCCTAACATGCCTGCATCGGCAGCACACTGTAATTCATGTTCCATGGTGTGTTGGGCTAAAGTAGCATGGTTAACTTCAATGTTCAATTTAAAGTCTTTGTCAAGTCCATTATGGCGTAAAAATCCAATTACAGTTTCGGCATCAACATCGTACTGATGTTTTGTTGGCTCCATTGGTTTTGGTTCGATTAGGAAGTTACCTGTGAAACCATTTTTGCGAGCATAATCGCGAGCCATGGTTAAGAAACGGGCCATGTTTTCTTTTTCAAGTTTCATGTTCGTGTTTAGTAACGACATGTAACCTTCACGACCACCCCAAAATACATAATTTTCACCGCCTAAAGCAATGGTAGCATCAATAGCATTTTTTATCTGAGTACCGGCGTTTGCTAAAGAGTTTAAATTAGGGTTGGTGCTGGCACCATTCATGTAACGCGGGTTTGAGAATACATTTGCAGTACCCCATAGTAGTTTTGTACCGGTTTGCTTTTGCATTTCCTTAATTGAAGGAATTATTTTTGCTAAACGATCTTCAATTTCAAATACAGTACCTTCACCAACAACATCGGTATCGTGGAAACAATAGTAAGGAGCCCCAATTTTTGAAATAAACTCAAATGCAGCTTCCATTTTTGCTTTTGCAACATCCATTGGGTCAGATGCTTTAGCCCACTCAAATACTTTAGTACCTGGTCCGAACGGATCGCCACCTTCGCCACAGAAAGTATGCCAGTAAGCCACTGCAAAACGCATATGATCTTTCATGGTTTTGCCACCAATTACTCTATTCTCATCGTAGTAACGAAAAGCCAGTGGGTTTTTCGATTCTACTCCTTCAAATTGAATTTTGTTGATTCCTTTAAAATATTTATCCATTTTATTTGATTTTTAATTGTTTTAATGATTGAATGTTCTAATGGTTGAATGATAGAATATTATAGCATTGAATCATTCTTGCACTGAATTATTTTATAAAATTGATTCTAGTTTCTCTTTCCACGCTTTATATGCTGTTTTATAAGCTATTTGTTCCGCTTCCGGTACTTTTATTTCGTCCACCTTTTGTAGTTTTTCAAAAGCCTCATCGAACGATTTGTATAAACCAGAACCTATGCCAGCACCACGAGCAGCTCCAATAGAACCATCGGTGTCATAAAGCTCAATAGTAGCTCCAGTTACTCCGGCAAGGGTGTTTCTGAAAATTGGACTTAAGAACATATTCGCTTTACCGGCTTTAATTACATGGGTTTCGATACCTGTTTTTTGCATAATTTCCATACCGTAAACAAAAGCAAATACAATACCTTCTTGTGCAGCACGCAACATATGTGCTTTGTTGTGAATGTTAAAATTCAAGCCGTCTAATTGTGCACCGGTTTCTTTGTTTTCAAGCACACGTTCAGCACCATTCCCAAAAGGAAAAAATAAAAGACCCTCAGAACCTATGGGCGCTTTTTCTGCTTCAGTATTCATTTGTTCATAGCTCATGTTCTCTGCCACATTTTTGCGCAACCACGAGTTTAATATACCTGTTGAGTTAATACAAAGCAACACACCTAAACGTTGCTCTGTATCGGTATTGTTTACATGTAAAAAAGTATTTACACGCGATTTGGGGTCGTATTTTATTTGATCGGTTACCCCGTAAACCACACCCGACGTACCTGCCGTTGCGGCAATTTCACCCGGTTTTAGCACGTTTAACGAAAATGCATTGTTTGGTTGGTCGCCAGCACGATAGGCTACTGGTATGCCCGAAGGAATGCCAAACTCTTTAGCTGCTTTCGTAGTTACCAATCCTTGAATTGAAAAAGTGTCAACCGGAGGTGGTAATAACGATTCGCTTATTCCATAATACTCAAGAAGTTTAGAGGCAACTTTACTCTCTTTAAAATTCCACATCATACCTTCAGAGAGGCCACTTGCTGTGGTATTTATTTCGCCTGTTAGTTTGTAGCTAAAATAATCGCCGGGTAACATGGCTTTATATACTTTACTATAAACGCCCTCTTCGTTATCGCGCACCCATTTAAGCTTTGATGCCGTAAAATTACCGGGCGAGTTTAATAAATTACTCAGGCAGAAATCGGCACCAAGATCATTAAAAGCTTTATTGCCAATTTCAACAGCACGGCTATCACACCAAATTATCGAAGGGCGCAATACTTCACCAGCTTCATCAATAACCACCAGGCCATGCATTTGGTACGAAATGCCAATAGCCTGTATTTGCATTAAATCAACATCGGTATTGTTTTTAATTTTTTGAAGGGCAGCAATGGCATTTTCAACCCACATGTCAGGATGCTGCTCTGCCCATCCTGCTTGTTCAGCTATCATTTCCATTTCAACCTCAGGGCTAAAAGCCGAGGCTACAGCTTCACCTGTTTCAATGCTTAAGATGCTTGCTTTAACCGATGAACTTCCTATGTCAATTCCTAATAAATACATTTTTTATGTTTAAAGTTTCTAAAGTTTGCTTCGATAGCTTAGTTCTATTTGTGTGCTAAGTTGTCAGCTGCAAACTTTGTTTTAGCGTTTTGTTTCTATGTCAAAAGTAGAGGAAAGATGATAATGGCGCCTTTATTATTTAGACATTAAATAGTATAATTGCGACAAATGATAAAAATACACTTTGAATGGTTAAAACTTCTGAATAGTAGTAAAAGGGTCTGTTCTATAATGAAAATGGGCAGGAAAGTATAAGTTTGTGATTGCTAACACTAAAAACTAATTTTATTTTTTGCTAAAATAAGTAGCAATAATTAAAATTTTAATCAGACAGTAGAAAAAAAGCAGAGAAAATGATTTGCCAGCAAAACATATGGACACTAGGTAATTTCAAAGAATGGAGGTGCAGTATAATAGCTTATGGTAGAACTTCGTGAATTTGTGCCTTTGTGGCAAAATTCAATCTTTTTGAAAAGCCTCTTTATTGGAGTTTTATTATAACATAGCTGGTTTTCTTACAAGCATTAATTCAATTAGTGAGTTTTGTACATGTTCTGTTTTCAGTTATTTGTGATAAATATTGGATTCAATATCTATAAAAACTTTGTTAACGCTGAAATGGAGTAAAAGAAGAGTTGATTAATTTTATATATATTTGAAATAGTTGTTCTTAAAAAGGATGGCTTAATACTTTTAAAATGGGAAAAATAAAATGGAAAAAATAAAATGGGGAATAATCGGATGTGGCGATGTTACTGAAGTGAAAAGCGGACCCGCATTTAGCTTAATAGAAGGCTCTGAATTAGTAGCTGTTATGAGGCGTGATGCAGGGAAAGCTAAAGATTATGCAAAGCGACATAAGGTTCTCAAATGGTATAGCAATGCCGATGACTTGATTAATGATTCGGAAGTAAATGCTATTTATGTGGCAACACCACCTAATGTACATGCTGAAATGGCCATAAAGGCTATAAAGGCAAGAAAGCCAGTTTATGTAGAAAAACCCATGGCCTTGAATTATAAAGAATGTCAGGAAATGATTCAGGCCTCGGATAAATACCAAACACCCCTTTTTGTAGCCTATTACCGACGTGCCTTACCCGGTTTTCTAAAAGTAAAAGAACTGGTCGATTCAGGAGTCATTGGTAAGGTTAAATTTGCCACCATACAGTTATTTAAATCACTATCGAATAAGGAACAGGAAGGAGATTTGCCCTGGAGGGTTGATCCTAAAATAGCTGGAGGAGGACATTTCTTTGATTTGGCATCTCATCAGTTAGATTATTTTAATTTTTTGCTTGGAGCAGTCGAGAAAGTTGATGCTGTTGCTTTAAACCAAACAAATACATATAAGGCTGAAGATATTGTTTCAGCTACTTTTACCATGCCAAATAATGTTATTCTAAGCGGAAAATGGTGTTTTACAGTCCCCGAATTTTTAGAAAGCGATGTGATGGAAATAGTGGGCTCTAAGGGTGCAATTAAGTTTTCATGTTTCGGCTTTAATCCTGTTGAATTGATTACTGCAAATGAAATAGAAACCTTTGAGTATGAAAAACCCATGCATGTTCAACAGCCATTTATTAAATTGGTGGTTGATGAGTTGTTGGGTAGAAAAAATTTAGAAATGAATGCAAATTCAGCGGCCCAAACCAATTGGGTAATGGATGAAGTCGTTAAAGGGTTTTATAAATAGGCTTGCTGAAAGCCATATAATGCTACATGTTAAGATCTTAGGTTATTATTATTGAGTTGAAACCCAGTAAATAAAAAAGAGCCAACTATATAAATGGCTCTTTTAAATACGTATTTTAAGTTTTGCAAAACTCTTCAAGCTCTGTTAAAATATAAATGTTTGATACGAACTTTGAATTGTAATAAAAGAATTGAACAAGTAAGGTACACTTACCATGTAGATATACACTAAATAATTAATTAAGAAATTGAATAGTATTATACCTGCTAGAAGAAACTTTATAGATATTTTCATAATATTAAGTTTAATGGTTTCTATTTTATTAATACGTTAAAAAAGATACAAAGTTTGCTTGAAGCATATGTGTTTAAGGCGTTTAGTCCTTTTTTGAAGGTGTTTTAACGTCATAGTGTAAACGATAACACTAAGTATTCTATGGCGCACTGTTTATAGGGTGTTTGGGGTTTTTAACGGGGTTAAGTAGTTATTATACACTTACTAAGAAAAAAATGTAAATTTTTTTTAAAAAATAGATATATGCAATGGATTTTTAGCATTTTTTGTAAAACGCTTATGCATTTATAGTAATTTTGTTTCTACTACCAATTTTGTGAGTAAGGTTAAAATTATATGAGTTTTTTAGTTTTCAAGTATGAAGTTCTCAGTCTTCGGTTCTCAGTAAACTTGACTGCGTTCTGAGAACTGCCTACTATATCTCACTTCAAAAACATTTTTTATAAAATTATTTTCCACTAAATTCGTAGTAATACCATAATTTTAATACCTTAATTAAAGACATTATTTATGAGTAATATTCAATTTTCAACCAAGACCAAAACAAAAACCACAAGTTTAAAAAAGATCTTGATCGTGTTTGCTCTAATTGCAATAGGTTTTACAATAAATGCCCAAGAAACCTTTAAAAATCCCATATTACCAGGCTACCATCCCGATCCTTCTATATGTAGGGTAGGCGATGATTATTATATGGTGAATTCTACTTTTGAATGGTTTCCGGGTATGCCCATACATCATAGTAAAGATTTGGTAAACTGGGAATTAATTGGTTATGGTATTCATAGGCCTGAACAATTGGCTTTACAAGAAGGCTTAGGTGATTATATGGGTGTTTTTGCAGTTACTATTCGTTATCACGATAGTGTGTTTTATTTGATAAATACTTGTGTGCAGTGCGAAAAAGGAGGCAATTTTTATGTAACGGCAACCAATCCCGCCGGGCCATGGTCCGATCCTATTTGGCTTGATGCACCCGGAATTGACCCTTCACTTATGTGGGATGATGACGGGAAATGCTATTATGTGGGTCACGGAAATTTAAAAGAAAAGCAAGATTGGCCAAGTCAGCAAGGTGCTTGGTTGCAGGAAATAGATATAATGCAAGGCAAACTTATTGGGCAAAGAAAACAGCTAACCTACGGGCATGCGAATAATGCGGTTTGGACAGAAGGGCCCCATCTTTATAAAATAAAGGGTAAATATATGTTAATGGTAGCCGAGGGTGGTACAGGTTTTAACCATTCAACAACCGTACATCATAGCGATTCAATTTGGGGTCCGTATATTGCCGATATGGTTAATCCAGTACTTACCCACCGTCATTTAGGACGCGATTATCCTTTTCATTCCATAGGACATACCGATATTATTGAAACACAAAATGGTGAATGGTGGGCAGTAATGCTTGGGAAAAGATATGTGGATGGCTATACACTTCTAGCACGCGAAACTTTCTTATGTCCGGTTGAATTTGAAGGCCAAACTCCGGTTTTTAATAAAGGAGTAGGAATTGTTGAACCAGAAATGAAGTGCCCTAATTTACCTTGGACTCCTTTTGAAAAGAAACCGGCGCGTGATGAATTTGATGGTTCTAAGTTAAATTTAGAATGGAATCAGCTTAGATCACCGCAAGAATCTTGGTATGCTTTAAGTGATGGAAAACTAGCTTTAAATTTGCGATCGCAAGTATTGGATAGCCTTACAAATCCATCTTTACTTGCTCGAAGAATTCAGCATCATAATTTTACAGCTACTTTAAGTATGAATTTTAGCAGTAAAAAAGAAAACGAAAAGGCAGGTATGATTCTTTATCGCCGAAGTACGTGTCATTACCAATTTGTTAAAGAAAAGAACGCGTTGGTTGTGATAAAAACAATTAAAGGTAAAAAAACGGAAGAGGCAAGAGTACCCTATTCTGGAAAGAATGTAATTCTAAAAGCCGAAGGTAATGGTCTTAAGCTTCAATTTAGCTATGGTTCTTCTGAAAACGAAATGAAAGCCATTGAGGAAATTCAGGATATGTCAGTAATTTCGTTTGAAGTAGCAGAAGGATTTAATGGCTCATATGTAGGAATGTATGCAACAAGTTCAGGTAACCCAAGCAAAGAAAAAGCTAAATTTAACTGGTTTGAATATAAAGGCGAATAAAATTGTAAAGGTTGTAGAGCTTTTGCAATAATTAATGAGGCTGAAAGCCTCCTATTCAATAGCATAGAGCAACGCCCTGTGTGCAAATCACAAGAATAAGATAAGCCCTGTAAGGGCGCTACATACAATTATTAGGTACGAAAATAAGATTAATATTATGAAAAAATTAACCATTCTACTTGGAATTATTGTTGTGCTTGCATCCTGCACTCAACAAACTATTACCCTTGTTTCAACAACGGAACAAGAACCATGGGAAACAAAAGAAGTTGAAAATACAACAGCTTCAGCAGAAACAGCTGATATCATAATAGATAGAACACAAACACTCCAAACCATTGAAGGTTTTGGTGGCTGTTTTAATGAGTTGGGTTGGGATGCACTTAGCAGCTTAAGCGAGGAAGACAGGAATAGTATAATGAGTGAGTTTTTTACGCCTGAAACAGGTGCGAATTTTACTATTTGCCGTATGCCTGTTGCGGCCAACGATTTTTCAATGGATTGGTATTCGTATGACGAGGTTGAAGGCGATTTTGCTATGGATAGTTTTAACATTGCTAACGACCTAAATACCTTGATTCCTTTCATTAAAAAGGCCAAAAGCTACTATCCAGAACTTAAAATGTGGGCGTCGCCATGGAGTCCTCCAGCATGGATGAAATACAACAAGCATTATGCTTGTGCCATGCCTGGTGATTGGTTAGCTGTGGAATACAGAAATGGCTTATCTGAAGACAAGCAAGGGAAAGAAGGCTCGAATATGTTTATTCAGGAAGATGCCTATTTTAAAGCATATGCCTTATATTTTTCAAAATTTATTTCAGCATACAAAGAACAAGGTATTGATATTGCCATGGTAATGCCACAAAATGAATGGAATTCGTGTCAGGTTTTTCCAAGTTGCACTTGGACAGCAGCTGGTTTGGCAGAGTTTATTGGTAAATTCTTAGGTCCAGAGATGGAAAAGCAAGGCGTGGAAATTATGCTGGGTACTATGGAACGACCTACCGAAGAATTGGTTGATACAATTCTAAACGATATAGAATCAGGCAAATATATTAAAGGAGTAGGTTTCCAGTGGGGCGGCAAAGATGCTATTCCAGGAATAAACAAAAGATACCCGGATTTGAAATTGTATCAAACGGAACAAGAGTGTGGCGATGGTAAAAATGATTGGAAGCATTGTTTACACTCTTGGGATTTAATGAAACATTATATTTCGAACGGTACCAGCTCGTATTTATATTGGAACATGGCTTTGGCTGAAGGTGGTGTTAGTCGCTGGGGTTGGAGCCAAAATTCATTAATTACAGTAAATAAAGAGAATAAATCGTATAGATATAATCATGAGTTCTATTTATTAAAACACCTAAGCCATTTTGTTAAGCCAGGAGCTCGGTTGTTAAACACATCGGGTAAAAATAATAACTTATTGGCTTTTGAAAACTTAGATAAGAGTATAATTGTTATCACTCAAAATGAAAAAACAACGGCCAGGCAATTAACAATAAATCTCGACAAAAAAAATATCATCGTATCTTTAAAGGCCGATTCTTTTAATACGGTTGTCATTAAATAGAGCCTGTCCATAAAGTCGAGAGTTTGAGCTAAAAAGTTCAAATTCGAGGCGTGTGAAAAATTCAAACCACAATATACTAGTGTCATGTCAAGCTTCAAGTTTCGGGTAAAGTGTTCTTAATTTTACCCTTGCTTTGCCTGTTGTAAATTGCCATTTTATTTTTGCATTTAAATTATTTCTCGACTGACACCAAGCATAAACTTCTTCTTTTACTGTTTCAATGTTGTCAATTCTACGACTTAGACATTGACTGTTCAATACATTAAGCTCTATTTCTGCCATATTAAGCCAACTACCATGTTTTGGTGTATAAATGAATTCGTACCTATCCCATATCCGTTTAGCTTCTTCAGGTTCAAATACCTCATATAAAGCAGAAGGGGAATGAGTATTCAGATTATCCATAACCAACTTTATTTTTGATGCTTTTTTATAATGATTATCTGCAAGTTCTTTTATAAATAAAGCCCAGTCCCGTTTTGTTTTAGTACTCTTAACTTCTACAAACCTCTTGCCTACAAGTGGTTCATTGGCTATAAAAATATTACATACACCACATCGCTCATATTCAAAATCAACTTTTTTATCGTGTCCTGGCTTCATGTTTATTGACAGCCTTGTTTCCTTTATTAATTGTTTAGGCGATTCATCCATGCAAACTACTGGAAATTCCTCATTATAAGATAACTTATACACATCTAACACTTGCTCCATTTGGGCTACAAACGCACTATTGTTGCGTGGGGAGATTAGCCAGCCTTTTACCCTCCATGGTTTTAATTCGTTTTTTTTAAAACGGTTCGTACCGTTTCATGAGATATATTATCTATGTATTGAAGTTCCACCATCTTATTCGAGAGTAAACGTAATGACCATCTAGCATAGCCTTTAGGTGGCTCACTACAACTTAATGCAATTAGGTGTGCTTCTATATCCCCATCGATTTTTGCCTTATATTCCCGAGGGCTTGATTTTCCGTATAAAGCTGTTTCAAAGCCTTCTATCACAAATTTCTCCCTAATGTTTTCTACTGTCCGAACTGTAATATTAAGAAAATCAGCGATGTC
The DNA here is from genome assembly GCA_027858735.1 of Salinivirgaceae bacterium. Classification (GTDB taxonomy): domain Bacteria; phylum Bacteroidota; class Bacteroidia; order Bacteroidales; family SZUA-534; genus GH45. The sequence goes on along the minus strand of JAQICC010000217.1, from coordinate 75 downwards.
TTCATCTTTTTGCCCTTTTCCACCGGTAGCTTGATTACTGTTGAGTAAAATATACGCATTACGAATTATCATAGC
>JAQICC010000168.1 GCA_027858735.1 Salinivirgaceae bacterium | reverse complement strand
ATGCAATCCAGGCGATTGGTACACTTTACCCGGGAGCTTCAACCGATTGTGGTTCACCCTGTGAAAATAATATTTTACAGGGCAAGCCATACATCCGTTGTCCCGGTAGGATACTATTGAAAGAACAATAGGTTTTATCTAAGCGTAATGCTTTGTAAAACAATTACATAGAGCGACATCGTGTCGCAACAACGGTGGCGCTATGAATAGTTGCCGATTACGGGGTGCTGACCTTTCGAGTTAATTGAAATTTAATGCGAGTTATAACCCTTGAATTACCCACTATCCCGGTAATTATTTATGAGCGCGTGTTATAGCCATGTGCTTTATTTTCTGTTGTTTAATTGTCAATTTACATTTAATTATTTCTTTAAATACTTTTGAACTAATGCCAATAATTTATCTTTGTTAATGGGTTTTGCAATATAATCGTTGCATCCCGCTGCAATTGCCTTGTCTCTGTCGCCAGATAGTCCAAAAGCTGTCTGTGCTATTATGACAACGTCATTGTTAAATTGACGGATTTGACGGGTCGCCTCATATCCATTCATTACTGGCATTTTAATATCCATCAGAACCAGGTCAAGGTCAGGATTATTTCTACACGTTTCAATGGCTTCAATTCCGGTTTCTGCATGTAAAACTTCATGGCTTATTTTTTTGAGCAAATTTAAAATGAGCAAATCAGAGATTTCATCGTCTTCTACAATTAATACTTTTATGTTTCTAATTATACCCTTTTCCCCCTCATCCGATACAAAAGTTGTAATGTCGCTTTTTGTATGAGGTTGGGATTTGTATGGAATGGTAAAATAAAATATTGAGCCTTTTCCTTCTTCGCTGCTTAACCAGATTTTTCCTCCCAGTAACTCCACAAATGCTTTAGAAATCGATAATCCCAAACCTGCTCCCTGCCGCACCATTTTATCAGTAATATCGGCCTGAATAAATCGTTCAAATATGGCTCCCTGTCGGTCTTTTGGAATCCCAATGCCTGTATCTTTAATGAAAAATTCTAATACTGTTGTCTGACTCACCGTTTTTAGGTTATACCCAAATTCGATTGATCCTTCATTGGTATATTTAATGGCATTATTTAGCAAATTTGTCAGGATTGCATTAAGTATATTCTTATCTGTTTCAATTATGGATTTTATTTTTGGGAGCTGTTGAGATATATGTAAAATTAAACCTTTTTGTTTTGCCTGCTCAATGAAAAATTTTAGCTGAAAATCCATTATTTCCGCTATATCTACATTAGATTGGTGAACAACAATTTGATTAGATTCTATCTTGGATATTTCGATGATATCATTAATAGTATTAAGTAATCGTTCCCCGCTCTTGTTAATAATTTCAATATATTGGTTCTTAGTATCATCAAATATTTTAGAATCTTTTAATAAACTTAAAAAGCCAAGTATCCCATTCATTGGGGTACGAATTTCGTGAGACATGTTTTGTAAAAATACTGTTTTAAGCCTGTCACTTTCTTCAGCTTTCTCTTTTGCGGCAATAAGTTCTCTGTTTCTCTTATTGAGAATTTTAGTTTTAGCTTTCACCTTATAATTAAGCATAAATGTAAATAACAAAAACACGATTAAGCCGAAGAGTAAAATAGCTAGTAACCATTTCAAATATCCAGGAATAACAATTTTGGTTTTATTAAGCCATTTTTGCAATGAAATATAAAAGTCTGATTGCGGGTTATTTTTAAGAGATGAAATATTCTTGTCGAATAACTTAATTAAGTCAGGACTAATGTTTTTTGAAAATGCAAAATGCAATTCAGAAAGTTGCAGGACAACGCCGGTTGGTAATATCTCTTTATTACATAAATTAGAAAAATAAAAAAAACGGTTTGCAATTATTACATCTATCTTACCTTCTTTTAATGCAACAACAGAATTGTAATAGCTATCGTAAGTAAAAATCAAATAATCATTATTGTAATTCTTTTTTATATCAACCTTCATATATTCTTCCTGACTAGAAGCTTCTAATACACCTATTCGTTTGTTGTGCAAATCGTCAAGCCTGTTAATCAAACATTTTTTAGTGGTGAAGACTTGCAACCAAGAACTTAACACAGGCATACTAAAATTGAAAAGTGAATCTCTGCTAACTGAATAAGCCATATCGGGTAAAATATCGATTTCACAATTTGCAAGCTTCGTATATAATTCTGTCCAACTTCCTGTAATATATTCTATTTGTAAATTCTCTTTTTTTGAAATAGATTCCAAAATATCAATAAAGATGCCATCTGGATTCCCCTCACTATTCACAAATATTTTAGGAGGATTATCATAAATACCAACTTTTAATATTTTAGAAATATTTTCATTCTGAGTCCATGCAGATAAATGACATACAAAAAAAATAAGAATCAGGCTTAATATTCTTGTTTTGTGTTTTTGATTATATCTTTTCATGTTGAAATGTTTTTTTTGCATGCGGCACAACGTTAATTGTATGCAACGGGCTTTGGTTGTGTGTTAGCCTTGCGCGGCATGGTGTATACATTCCGTTGAACTAAATCCGCCCGGGGCGGATAGCTTTAGTTCAACAATAATACAAATCTTTTTCGACTCATATCCTTATAACTGTATTATTCATTTAAAAATTATAGTTATGAGAAGCAAGAGTGGTTTAACCATCGTTGATCAGGCCATTGATATGGTTCCTGAGTTTAAGAATGTGGCCATTAGACTGGAGCAGCAGGTAGTGCTTCGCGGCCAGAGCAAGAGCACGCTAAACAATTACATTCGTCGCATTGCACTGTTTGTGATCCGTTTCGAAAAGTTGCCCGAACATGTGAGCGAAGATGAAATTAATGAGTACCTGGTAGCATTGGCGCGCGCCCCCAAAGCCCCTTCGCGTAGCAGTTTTAAGCACATGGTTTACGGACTTCGATATTACTACCGTTTGGTGGGAATGAACAAGAAGGCCATCGCTTTACCATCGCTAAAACGCGACACTAAATTACCAATTGTGTTGAACCGCCAGGAACTAAAAATGCTTTTTGCAGCCCCTTCGCTGCTTAAACACAGGATCGTTCTGACGCTCATCTACTCGGCCGGACTGCGGGGTCAGGAAGCCATCAACCTGAAAATCTCAGATATTGATTTTGAGCGCATGACCATCCACATTCGCCAGAGCAAATACAAGAAAGACAGGATATTGCTTTTGTCTCCCTCAATGGCCGTTGGGCTCAGAAAATACCTCAAGGCCGAGAATCCACATGTCTGGCTTTTCAACGGCAAGGAGTCTGACGGGCGCTACAGTGTGCGGGGCTTGTCATGGGTTATGCGTGAAACTCTGAAAAAAACCTCTATCACTAAAGAAGTAAACCTTCATTCGTTGCGGCATAGTTACGCCACGCATTTGTTGGAGGAAGGCGTAAACATCGTAACACTTAAAGATCTACTGGGTCACGCTGATATCACCACCACCATGATATATCTGCACGTAGCTCAGTGTCAACACATCCACCCGCACAGTCCCTTAGATACACTTTATGGAAAAGCACTGCAAAAATAAGCATGAGCTTGCCGGACTTGTTGGCCGGTTTGGTAAAGGATTATTGCAGAATGGGCAGTTGTTGCCCAAGCAGGTGAAGGTGCTGCACAACATTATCCAATGCCGCACGGCTGTAATGGGTGGTCATGAGGAAGTATGTACCGATTGTGGGGTGGTGCGCTATAGTTATAACAGCTGTCGCGATCGCCACTGTCCCAAATGTCAGGGTACCAAACAGGCCATTTGGGTTGATAAGCTCATTAAATCAACCATCCCGGTGAAACACTACCACATTATTTTTACGGTTCCCCATGAGTTGAACCAAATATATCTTTGGGACAGGAGACTCTATTGCAATATCCTGTTCAGTGCTGTCAGGCGCACCCTGCATAGCTTCGGTTACACGCATTACGGATGCGAAACCGGAGCTGTTGCGGTGCTGCATACATGGGGTCAGAACCTTTCGCTGCATCCACACATACATTGCATTGTTCCCGCAGCCGGATATTCCATGTCGGGACAGTGGCGGCGTATTGGCAAATATCAGGACTACCTGTACCCGGTGCACCAGTTGAGTGCCACGTTTAAAGGCAAATTCCTGGATAGCATGAAAAGGGAACTGCGAAAGCAGAGCGCAATTTGCGGTTTCAAGGCATCAATGGAAAAGGCCTACGATAAAAAATGGGTTGTCTATTGCGAGGCTTCACTGGCGGGAGCCGAACACGTCATCAGGTACCTGGGGCAATACACGCACCGTATTGCCATCAGTAACCAGAGGATATTGGACATTACCCCAACACACGTTACTTTCGTGGGCAAAGACTACCGCGACCGGGCACAAAAGAAACCCGTTACCCTGGAAGGGCTGGAGTTCCTGCGTCGCTTTTGCCTGCATGTAATGCCCGATGGTTACGTACGCATCCGTCGATTCGGTATTTATCATCACTCAACAATACGCAACCTGGA
>JAQICC010000139.1 GCA_027858735.1 Salinivirgaceae bacterium | reverse complement strand
GCTACTCAAAATGTAAAAACCAACAATTCCTAGGTCAGCCTGTCCCGTACCGGAGGTCGGGAGGGTTATACCTAAGTAAAGCGCCTCTTCACTTTGTTCGAATCGCTCAACTTAGGTTTAAGTTATATTATTTAGATTAAGCTTACATGTTTATATAGGATAGAATTACAACCGCAGCACCTTCTTTTCCATCTTTAAACAGAACATTTATACTATACATGCCTGTTTTTTGACATTGAAAACCAACAGCCTTTACAAAAGTTCCATCAGTTCTAAGGTTACTTCCCAATGTTGTTGCATTCTCTTTCAACTCAATTACAGCTTCTCCCGCATATCCTTCAGCATTACAAGCTGTTATTTTATACATTGTACCTTTATTAAGAATAACATTAAACTTTGCTGATGGAGGCGAAACACTACTCGCAGAAAGTTTAACTTTATAATCTTTCAAGTATGTTGCATTACCAATTCCCAGAGCACAAACATTCACAAGCTCATCGCTTTGTGCAAATAATTGATTTGTCTGAAGTCCTAAAACAAGAGCAAATATGGCTATTAAAATTTTCTTCATCTTACATATTAATTATTTTGTTCCTAACCCTCTCAACCGCATTAATAATATTATTGAGTGTTTCATCAGAAATATCAATCATCTGTTTATCATTCTGAACAATAATTAGCATACCATCAACCTCTTTGGCTTCTGGCTCACCCATTTCGTAGGTAATTTTAACACCTTCGTACTCTTTTTTAATGGACTCGATGTCCTTTACCAATTTCGCAAAATTTGAATCCCCCTTATAATTTTTTAATATTAAGATTAAATCATTTAATACCAGCTTTTGATCCGCCACACGTTCTACAACATTTTCTTCAGGTACTTCATTCACAACTTGTGTGGCAAGATACATACCTTCAACCCACATACCTGTAACTATAAGAGAACTGATGTTACTTCTGTTTGATTGACGTAAGTACTCATCCATTTTATTAAAACTAGAAACAGAAATATACATTAACGAATCTAAGTTTTCATTGTTTGTGGCGAGTCTTTTTATGGTACTAAAGTCGAAAAATTGTCCTATTCCAAGTTCAATCGCTAAAGTCTTAATAGCTGTCATATTAGTAATAACCGAACCCGTTTTTTCGTACATATTTAAATACCCCAAGTCGCAACCATAAACGCCTAAGTTTAAAGCTTGCTTGAAATTGGTATTTAAATCATCAATACGATCGGTTGAGGCTAAAAGCTTTTGTGAAAAAGGAACACCCGTTGATTGAAGTAATGCAGCCATTTCAACAGGAGATGAAATATTACCAATAATATCTCCCATAGCTTCCTGCGAAATCATGAGAGGTTCATCCTCTCCAAATATGTCTTCCGGAATTTCTATATTATCTGATGCTTTTTTATTGCATCCCTGACATCCTGCTAAGCCGGTAGCCCCTGCAATTAAACCTATAAAAACTATTTTATACCAATTTCTCTTCATGAGTACTTGTTTTATTTATAAAAGTAACCCTTTTTTACAATATTTAAAAACCTAAATTAAAAACTATTTTTGAAATAAATCCATAAACTTTTTCAGCCAATCATAATATAATGCAATATAGCCACCTATTGACATTACCCATACAACCCACATATTAAACCAAAATGTATCCATATCTTTTCCGCCAAAATGCTTCGTAGGTGAGAAAAACTGGGCTCTGAAATCAAAAGGATTATCAATCCAGGGAGTTTCATATATCGGTTCAGTTTGCTGAATTAATCGATCTTTATAAGCAATAATTTTATTTTTTTCATAAATTTTCCTTACAATATCAGATGTTGCTTCATTATGATATGTTTGACGGCGCTGGTTATAAATTCCAGGATATTTTTCATCCAGATAATTAATTATTTTCTGTTTTTTATCATTATTAAAACCATAAACACTTGCATAATAAGCATTTAATTTATTAATATATTCTGCGGTGAAATACCCAATCTCTGATGTAAATCGATCAATGGTTAAATCTTCATTATAATCAAAATTAACTTTAGGCACCCGAACCGATTCTTTATGCAACTCATTTTTAAGCAATGCTAATTTTTCCGCAACAATTTCCTTAATTGAATCGCTATCGGTATTAATGGCTGAAATACAATAATCAATTCTTTCCTCTAGCTCAGGCAAATAGTAAACGTTTTTAAAATCAGCAGTGTACATTGCCTTCTCAATTTCGTAGAAGTCTTTTTCAAACTCATTGTCCTTAAACTGCCGTACCATTAAACCTTCGTAAACCCACCTTGTGGCCATAACTTCACAAACCGGTGGAACTCCTTCAATACTGCCAACAGCACGGTTCAATTTATCGAAACTAAACATCGCCCCGCCTAAAGCCATCTGCGGTATCATAACCAACGGAATCATAATATAAATAGTTACCGCTGAATTAAAAGCTGATGAAAGATTCAATCCTAGAAGATTTGAAAAAGTTGCTATAGAAAATAATGCCCACCAATATTCAAACCACAACCCTTGTATTCCTAAAATAAAATTACCAACTAACACAAACAAAAATGCTTGTATAGCGGACAGAATAAAAAGAATCACGATTTTTGAGATGAGGTAACTCGATCTGCTTAAATTTAGAAACGCTTCACGTTTAAGTATTTTTCGATCCTTAAATATTTCCTCGCCACTAACCATTAGACCCAAAAACATGGCTACAATCATACTCATGAAAATATAAACCGGAATGTTCTCATTTTCACGGAAAATATAAATCTTCGAATTCGGATCGGCAATATACCTTATTAAAAAAGAAAGTATGAACCCCAGCAGAGGTGCCTCAAGTATATTTAATATAATGTATTGGCGGTTACTTATTTTTGCAAGTGAATCTCTTCTAAAATAAATTAGCGTTTGCTTAAACCAACTTGGAATATTTAACGATTTTGGAGGTGCATCATCAACATCCGGATGTTTTTCAAACACTTGTAACTCTTTATGTTTTTTCTCCCACTCCTCAGGTGTAACTTTACGTTTATTGGTATATCTACCAAATTCATCAACCACCTGGGCATCAATAATATTGAAAATAAGCTCTGGGTTTACATTACCACAGGTTTGGCATTCACCAACCTCGCTATTAATTTGAGCATCAAGCTTTTTAAAATAGGTTACTGCTTCAACTGGGTTGCCATAATATATTTCATAACCACCCGTATCAAGGATGATCATTTTATCAAACATTTTGTAAATCTCAGAAGATGGTTGATGGATAACAACATAAATGAGCTTCCCTTTCATTGAAAGTTCTCTAAGTAAGTCCATTACATTCTCTGAATCTCGCGATGATAATCCTGATGTGGGTTCATCGACAAACAAAATAGGTGGTTCGCGAATTAGCTCTAAAGCTATATTAAGCCTTTTACGTTGTCCACCACTAATTGTTTTATTAAGTGGTGATCCAACAGTAAGATCTTTTCTATCAAGCAGTCCAAGACTCGATAAAGTTGCTTCAACACGTTTATGGAGCTCTTCCTCAGCTAAATCTTTAAAACAAAGTTTCGCGTTAAAATATAAATTTTCGTAAACTGTTAATTCTTCAATCAAAAGGTCATCTTGGGGAATATATCCAATAACCCCTTCCATTTTTTTGTTTTCGGTATGTAGATTTATACCATTTATTAACACTTCGCCGTCGGAAGGCGATTCAATTCCGGTAAGTACATTAAGCAATGTGGTTTTACCAGCCCCGCTGGCTCCCATAATTCCAATTAGACGCCCTTGCTCCTCACTTAAATTGATATCGCGAAGACCGATGCCTCCATTTTTAAACTTAAACTCGACGTTATTTACATTGTATGTAATATGGGATGAAGTAACATCAGTCATGTATTTCGACACAACGTCACTATAATATACAGGTTTTCCTTTGGGGAATCTTATTGAGCTGCCGTTTGCAAACAGATATATACGATTTGACCGAACTGGAAGGCCATTTAACAAGACTTCTTGTTTACCTGTATACCTAAGAAAATATAGCTCTACACTTTTGATATGTAGGATAAATACTTCACCGTCAAGCTCTGAACTTAAAATAAATTTTGCATTTTCAAAGACTTGCTCTTTATCATCAATTACCAGTACGCTAGGATTATCAAGCTGGCTTACTTCATCGTTAACAACAAAGGTCTCTGTACCCTTAAATTCATCACCAGCTATATTAAACACCTCTGCTACAGTATTTAATATTGCCATCCGCTGCTCGCTAAACTTTTTATCGGCAGCAACTAATTCGAAAATGCGAACTAATACAACAACTTTTTGCTCTTGCGTTAGGGTTTTGTTAATTTTTTTACAAATTCCAAGTATCCTAACAGAATCTTTTACCGAAGTTAATTTTATTTGACCACCCTCTGTTTTTTCTTTGTTATCTTCACGACTTATAATATCGGCATGTTTATAAAACAATCCCAAATACTCTTCAACAAAGTCTGCACTTAGTTGAGTCGTAAGAAAACTCTCGACAAAATCAATTTCACTGTCTTCAACTCCACCATCTTGCTTAGCAATAATGGCAAAAAGTTGCATCAGGGCCTTTAAAATCTCTTCACTCATGCTGCTTGAATAAAACTATTTATGATGCTTAATAAACAGCACCTAATGCATAATTAATCCATTGGATAACTAATCTGCTCAAAGGGAACTTCAACAATATCAGCATATTCCTCTCCTGCTTCTTCCATATCTTCATCATCCTCAGGAAAATGCCAACGTACTAGTACTTCCTTACCCGACTCATACATTTCTTCGAGTTTTAAAAGAATATCAAGTAACATTTTAGATGATGCAGTATTAAAATAAACAAGCTTAAAGTTGAAGACCGTTTTTCCTGACGCCTCTTCAGAATATCTTTCAAGCCAGTCAAGAATTGGTTCGTAAAACGAAGCTACATCTTCAGGTAATGATCTTCCAGAAATTTCAAAAATTTCATTTGCCACATCCATGGTAACACTAGGCGTGTCATCAGTTCCAACTATTTTAATTACCTCCATAATTCAATTTTATTATATATTATTTCTTGTTATTGTACTTGTTAATATGAAAAATGAGAATTCGTCATCTATTGTTATAAAATTATAATGCAATTTATTTCCTGTTTTTTTAGCAATATCAATAAATCCAAGACCAGCACCCCCTTTGTTTGATAATCGCCCTTCTTTAATTTGATGCTTATACAGTTGTTTAAGTCCATCCTTATCGAGGTCATTTACTTTTTCAAGCACCTCCATAATTATCGGCACTTTACTTTTAATTAAAACATTCCCTGTTGTTATAGAATATTCTTCATCATTCTTGCACAAAATAAATACTCCTCTACCATCTTTCACACTTTCAGAACTGTCCATACTATCAGCATGTTTTCCTAAATTCTGAAGGCACTCAACCATCACATGAAACACTTTCTTTTGCGCAGAGTGCGACTCTTCATCTAACTGCATATTTGTTTCAGTTAATGAAGTAAATGCTTTTGTTATTTGGTGCGTAATCTCACCTTCATAAACCAATTGAACTTTATGTTCATTCATTGATTTATAAAAGCTGTAGACAAATTCCAAAAACTCCTTTATATCGGCACCTTTCCCATCCATAGCTGGTAAAATTAAAATTAAAATTCTATTCCTATCAATAATACATCATCAATCTGCTTATAATCTCCTTTATAAGCATCAAAATCTTGTTCAAAAAACGACTCAAACTCAGGCATATCTAAGGCTGAATTATTTTCAATATGTTCTCTTATTCGAGTGGCCATATATTTTCTTCCAGTATCTCCACCTATTTGATCGGGCAAACCATCTGAAAAGAAAAACACTTTATCCCCATTTTCCAAATTTAATATATGATTTTCAAAATCTTTTTCTGGCTTTTTACCTAAAGGAATACCACCGATTGCTTTTCTATTTCCTTTATATTGGCTCAGCTCTTTGTTTCTGAGTAAATATAAAGGACGGTGTGCTCCGGCATATTCCAATGTATTCTTTTCTAAATTTATTTTACACAACGCTATATCCATCCCATCTCGAGCATCTGAATCTATCCTATCTTGCTTCAAGGTAGTTCTTACCCCTTCGTGTAATTTGTCTAACACTTTACCTGCCGTAATGTTATCATAATGATCAACTACATTATTCAAGATAAAATATCCGATGAATGACAAAAGAGCTCCTGGAACACCATGCCCAGTACAATCAACGGCAGCAATAAATATATCATCCCCCTTTTTAAAGAACCATGGAAAATCGCCACTTACTACATCTTTTGGTTTATAGTAAATAAATGATTTAGGTAAATATTCTTGAATAAACCTAGTGTTTGGTAAAATTGAGGTTTGAATGCGCTTAGCATAATTAATACTTTCCTGTACCGCTCTATTTTTTTCTTTAACCACTTCTTCAATCTTTTTCTGCTCCGTAATATCGTGAGCTACAAATAAGATGGTTTCCAATTCCTTATCCTCACTAAATTCAGGAATTGCATTTACCTGCATTATTCGGTCTCCAAAATTAGTTGGAAATGTAGTTTCGGTATTGGTTTTTTGTTGCAAGGACTTAACTTTTTGAATGGATTCTAGGAAGAATTTTTTTATCTGCCCATTAAATTCAACATCTTTTAAACTTTTCTTAATAATTTCCGAATTATCAACCCCTGTAAATATTTTTACTATCGGATTAGCATAAAAGAATTCACCATTAGGGCTTAACCTTAAGATCATATCAGGTGAATTTTCAGAAAGAGACTGCATTTTACTTTTCATGCGCTCCTCTTTTTCTGCTCTCTTACGTTCTGTAATATCTTGAGAATTTATAATAATACCATCAATAGCCGGATCATCAATTAAGTTTCTGCCTGTAAGCTCAATAAATATCTTTTGCCCATCTTTACGCATGTAAGTATATTGAATATTCTTCGATTGCCCTGCGTTATCGAGCAAACTAGCAAACATGTCAGAAAATTCCTTTACGCCTTTGGCAGTAAGCCTATCCATATCTTTGCCATCCATCATTTCAGCAACGGTGTACCCATAAATATGATGAACCGATGGACTAATATACTTAAGCTTCATATCCTCATCGTAAATAGAGATAATTTCAGAAGCATTTTCTAATAAGGAATGCAATCTTTTTTGAGCATTTTCAACCTCACGAATTTGAGTCTCAAGATTGGCATTAGTTTTTTCAAGTTCCTCATGAGTGGCACGCATTTCTTCGGCATTCTGACGTAATTCTTCTTCATTTTCTTGAAGTTCATTGGTCATTTCCTGCGCATCCTTCAGAAGTTTCTCAGTACGCGCATTTACCTTAAGGTTAAAAATTGTCCGAGCTATTATATCACTCAACTCCTCAAGAAATCTGATCGATAGTGGATCAATATCCGAATCAAGAGAAGAAAACTCCATTACTCCTTGAAGTTTTTGGTCGGTAATTAAAGGTACAAGAAGAAGTGATGAAGGTTTCTTCTCCCCCAAAATACCTGATGAGATGGTAACATAATCCTCAGGAATCTCACGACGAAAAATTGTAGCCATTTCAAATGCACATTGACCAACTAGACCTTCCCCAACTTTAAACTCCTGGTTTAAATATTTACGCCTATTATAGGCAAAAACTGCCGCATTTTCTAGTTTTTCTTCTTCTTCAACATAAAGATAAAATGCTCCTTGAAGAATATTAATATATTTTATTAATTCAACCAGTGTTTTATAAGAAAGGTCTTCAAGGTCATTATGCTTTCTTAATATATCAGATATAATGTCCTTACCCTTCGCAATCCAATTTTGCTGGCGTTCGTTTTCATTTGTCTGCGCAAGGTTTTCACGCATTTTTAATAAGGAGTTACCCAATATGTCATTTTCATTAATATCATCGGTAACAGCAGTTAAATCACCTTCACCAATCTTTTTTGCAAACCGTGCATTTGAATTTATTATATTATCCTTTTCATCAATTACATCAAGTAAATCATGCGTAGTGTTTTGATGATATTTTGTAATAATATATCCAATTACAGCCATAATTAGTGGTGTAAAATCAATTAAAAAATAAACCGGGGCTTTTAAATGCAATTGCCATAATCCTGAAAATGAAACCTCAGCACCTGTTCCAATAAAACCAATTACCCAACTAATTATTGGAAATAAGAATCCCATAATGGTAAAACCAGGCACATAGTTTGTTTTCTTATTTACTTTAAATATAAGTAATTGCGTTATTTTATCTAATATATAGGTCATTTATTAAAGATTTCAATTTCTTATTCTAAATGTGATGCTTTTTTTCCAATATACTTTGAAATTTCATCAATCTTTCTTGATAATCCTTTTTCAAGTGGTTTAAAAGTTGCTATTTCAAATAAACCTATAACATCCTCTTCATCAAGAATTGGTATTACAGCCAAATATTTTGGCTTATGAGTACCTAATCCTGAAATAACTTTTACGTAACCCTCAGGCAGATCATTTATAAACATAGCCTTTTTATCTTTTACTACTTGCCCGCTTATTCCGCCACCAATTCCAAATTCCATGGGTGCTTCTTCTGCATAATATGCATAGTCAGCCACTGGCTTGAATTTTTTCTCTTCAGCATTAAATGAATAAACCAATCCCACTACTATTTCAATTTGCTTACTAATAGCACTTAACAATGATAACCCAAACTCGTCCCATTTAGTTGATTCGCCCATATCATCACCAAGTCGTTTTAAATTAAACGATAAATCCTCAGCTTCTTTGGCTTTTTCTTCAACCTCTTTTTCAAGTTTTTCCATTTCATCGGGCGATGACGCACGATTTTTCTCATCGTTCTCAAGATACAAATTAACTGTTCGCAAGGCAATAATGCCAATAGATAGTATAAACGGAATTTCAACTAAAAACACCAGAAGTAAAGCTATTGCAAAACCATTCCCTTTAAAAGCGGGTGCAGCACCAATAATCAATATTATTGACCCCAAACCTAACACTAATAATAGAATTAGATAAATAAGTATTTTCTGTTTATTTTTTATTAAATCATCCATAGGATCACTCTAAATTCAATAAATAATCTATAATCCGGTTCGTACTAAATACATGATCTACGTTCGTTGCATTCATCGATGCTAACGTCATAGTTGGTACTTGGCATTCGTTCGGGTCTTGCACTATTGTTAAACCTCCATTATCTTTAACGCTTTTTAAACCCATTGCACCATCTTTATTAGCACCACTTAAAATTACACCTACTAATTTTTGTTTATAGTTGTAAGCGGCTGAAAAAAACGATAAATCAATGGAAGGTCTGCTATGATTTACCGCTTCTTCGGTTGATAGAGCAAACTTATTTCCAAGTTCAATATACAAATGATAATTAGCCGGAGCAAGATAAATTTTCCCTGATTTTATCGGGTCTTTATCATTGGGTTCAAGAATAGGCATTTGAGCCTTAATAGAAAGAGCTTCAACAAAACCTGATCGCACATGCTTAAGCCGATGCAAACATAACATAACAGGCAATGGATAATTTGCTGGTAACGAGGCAATAATCTTCGTAACAACTTGAAAACTGCCAGCAGAACCCCCTATTATAATTGCCTTATAATTCATATTAATCAATACGTTTTCTGTAAATTTTTTCGGCTTCGTTCACCAATTGCATTTTCTTCCCAACTTCACAATGTTCTAATGTTTCTTTATTGCCAATCACCAAATAACCTCCAATGGTCAAACTATCAATTAGTTTTCGTACTACTCGTTCATATAATGGCATGTTATATTGAATCAATACATTTCGAAACATTATAAATCTAAACGACTTATTCTGAACATCTTGCGATATATTTATTTTATTGAATTCAACACCATTTAGCAAGGTTGCATCCATTTCAGCCTTATTACCATTTACATTATAATAATTTGAAAACTCAAACTTACCTGATAACCGAGTATAATTAGCATCGCCAAGTTCCATTTTCTTCATATCGAATTGCCCCCCCTTTTTTATTCTATCGATACGAAGCTGCGATACACACGAAGCCTCAACACGCAAGCCATTACTCAAATTCAATTCTTTTAACGCTACCAATAAAGAATAAAGCTCTTCACCTGAGGATAAACTCGCCATCCATATTTTTGAACCTGAAGATTTACTTATATCAGGCAAATAAACTTCTCGCAACTCTCTCCAAAGAGAAGGATCACGAAATAGCTCTGTACAATCAATCATAAAAACATCAAGCAATTCTTCGTAATTGATATTGTTCTTTTTTACTTGCTCAACAAAATTGTCAACCAAGCCAATATTAAAATATGTAAGTATTCGAATAAATCTATTTTTTAGGGTAGTTAAGGTATAATCAGCCAAATCGAGGCCATAAGCTTCCTTTATGACTGCAATCATCTTTTTGGTATCAACTATGCCTAAACTTCCTGCCATTTACGTAAATTAAAACTGTTTTTTTCTGTAAAAACCTTTAGTCCTATCAAAATTATTAGCAACCGGACCTAATACGCTTTCATGTGCGCCTAATATAAGGTATCCATCACGATACAGGCTATTATTGAACAACTCAATAACATGATTCTGTAGCTTATTATTAAAATATATAATTACATTCCTGCAAAGAATTAAATCAAATTTTGAATAAAAAATATTACCATCCTTAACGAGGTCATGCTTACGAAATACAGCTTTTTCTCGTAAAAATTGCTTCATGGTAATTGTATCTTTTACTTTATCAATATCAAAATATTTCTCGTAGGGCACATCAACTTTATCCTCATAATTGTAAGGATTCTCTTTTATTACCTTATCAAAATTATCCAGATACCCTAAATTAAAACGGTACTTATAGTTGCCTTGTTTGGCAGTTTCAAGCATGTCAGAATTAATATCGGTTGCAAATACTTTAGCTTGTTCGAACATTCCAAGCTCATTTAAAAGTATTAACATTGAATAGATTTCTTGCCCACTACTACAACCAGCATGCCAAATAAATATTGATTTATTTTTCTTTAATTTGGGTAAGATCTGATATCGCAAGGTAGTCCACATTTCGGGATCACGAAAAAGCTCTGTGGTATTCACAGTAATATCGCGAACAACTTTTTCCAGAAAACTATTGTCCTTTGCAATCTTTAGAGACAACTGGTTGATATCCATATGGTTATCGACCAAAAGCTTCTCTATTCTACGCTTAAACGATCGTTCAGAATAATCTGAAAAATTGTAGGTAGAGGCCATCTTGATTGCAGTGATAAATCTTTGGACATCTTCATTTGTTACCATAAAATACCTGTTGTTTGTAATACACAGCAGTATTAGCTACCAGAGCAAGCGTAAAAATAATAATTTTTATTTAAAAATATATTTAATGTAGAATTATATTTGTGAGTACTTAATAAATTATTTTTAATAAAAAATAACAGTTCGCTATATGACCAACGAAAGCCGCTTGACCATAGGTATTTATGGGATTCAAGACATAACTAATTCTGGCATACCAACTATTTCACATGACCATGGAATTTGCGTAATGCAAAAAGGTAAAATCTTATTTAACCTTCAGCTTGAAAGGTTAAATAGGAAAAAGCATAGCGACGCAATGCCTCAATTGCTATATAATTTGCTAAAAGAAAAAAAACTCTTAACTAAAGCTTGCGATTTTGTTTTTGTTGATAACATTTTAGGTCGATCATTTATAAATGATATAGGTAATATACGTTTTGAGGCTCCTCTTCAAAAAAAACTACAAGAAAAAATAGAAGACGGGCGTCTTTGGTTATTAGACAATATGGAATCAGCTTATGCTTTAAACCACGAACTCGCTCATATTGGAAGCTGCCTGCCGTTTTTTGGCACCTTTAAGGAAAATAGCCTACTTATACATTTTGATGGTGGCGCAAGTCAAAGTAATTTTTCTACTTGGCACTTTAAAAATGGAGAACTTAAGAATTTACAATATGATTGGAGACTTAAAAAATTATCATCACTATTTAATGCAAATGCTTTAACATTTTCAATGGTAAAAGCTAAGCCTCATGATTTAAACAGTGTGCCTGGAAAATTTATGGGTTTTGCCTCCTTTGGAAAATATAATTCTACAATCGAAAACTGGCTTGTAGAACACAAGTATTTTGAGAATATCGGGGGATCTAAAAAGTTCTTTTTTGAAGCTGTAAATTCCAAATTTGGAGTTGAATTGAATGAATTTGATCAGAAAAATCAATTAATACAAGATATTGCAGCCACTATTCACCACATTTTTGTCAGAGATACGCTTAAAGAAATCGAAACCCTTCAGAAACAAACCAACACTGAATATTTATACTATAGCGGCGGATCGGCTTTGAATATTGTATTAAACACAAAAATCATTGAATCGAAAATATTTAAAGATGTATTTATTACACCCTGTTGTAACGATTCTGGATTAGCCATAGGAGCAGCTTCGTTTTTTGAATGGGAAAAACATGGTTCAATTACTAAAACAAATCCATTTTTGAACAATTGGAGTATTGAACAATATAAAACAAAGTATTCCATTAATACAATTAAGGAAGTTAGTGATTTGCTGATTGATGGTAAAGTTATTGGAGTTTGTAATGGTTTTGGCGAAATAGGACCAAGGGCTCTTGGTAACAGAAGTATAATAAGTTTAGCCTCTTCAAAAAAGCTGGCAAAAAAAGTGAGTATGGCTCACAAAAAACGTGAATGGTACCGACCTGTTGCTCCCATTATGCTAGAAAAAAACAGTAAATATTTTACAGGTTGCGATAAAATTCATCACTTGTCAAAATACATGCTTCTTGATTTTAATATTCTAAATTCGAAAATTGAAGAGCTCGAAGGCGCTGTACACATTGATGACACTGCACGAATACAAACAATTTTTAATCGTTCCGATAATCCATTTATGTATGATTTGCTTGAATTTATTGACAAAAAGCATGATATAAAAGCCCTAATAAATACCTCTTTCAATGTACGTGGCGAACCCATTGTTCACACTATTGAGGACGCAAGAAAAAGTGCCGAGAATATGAAGTTAGATGCGGTTGTCTTAAATGGGGAGCTTAAGATTTTAAGCTAAATGCACTTGTCTCCTAATATCCGCAGCAAAAAAATGAAACCATAGATGGGCACAGTCTTACATAAAATATATTTTCACCCAATTGGGTGAAAACGAAATTAGTGTTAATTCGTGTAATTCGTGGCCTCAAAGAATCCGCTTGCGGATTTAAGG
>JAQICC010000137.1 GCA_027858735.1 Salinivirgaceae bacterium | reverse complement strand
CTGCCAGCGTGCAAAGGTAACAACAAAAATAAATTTATTATCTTTTGGAGGCACTTTGTAAGGGGCCCCAACCCACTCCATGTAGCGTTTTTCAAAATAATTGGTTTTTTGAATAAAGGGTGTTTTAAACTTTAGTCCTGGTTCTGTTTTCGCTTCTCCCACAGGTTTTCCAAATTGAGTAATAACTACTTGTTCCGATTCTTTTACAACATATGCACTTTGTAATACCGCTATCAACAATATTATCAAGGTGACGCTTAAAAATATAATTTTATTCTTCTTCATAACTCCAACGTGTTATTTGTTTAATTGCATTTGTAATAAGGGCAATACATTGTTTCCTTGTTCATCGATAATAATTTTGCTACCCAACTTTGGTAAAACGGATGCCATTGTTTCGAGATAAATTCTCCTTCTAGTAACTTCGGGAGCTTTAACGTATTCTCTATAAATAGCATTAAAACGGGCAACTTCGCCCAGTGCATTATTCACCCGCTCGGTAGCAAATCCTTCTGCTTGTTGTATGGTTTCCTCTGCCTGTCCACTGGCTTTGGGTATCACCTTATTATACTCCGATTTTGCTCGGTTAATTAAGGTCTCCCTTTCCTGTTGAGCCTGGTTTACTGCATTAAAAGCGGCTTTTACAGGTTCGGGCGGATTAACATCTTGCAGTACCACCTGATCGATTTTAATTCCAAGTGAATAATCCTTGCATATTTGGTTCGCAAGTTCGACCATTTTAGTGGCTATTTCCGTACGTCCTACAGTAAGTACTTCATTCACTGTGCGATCTCCAACAATTTGTCTGAGCACAGCTTCTGAAACATCACGCAATGTATTTTCAGGATTCCTTACCTTAAATAAATATTTGTAAGCATCATTAATACGGTATTGTACAACCCATTCCACATCTGCAAGGTTAAGATCGCCGGTAAGCATTAACGACTCATCTTTGGCGCCAGACCTTGTATATTGAGAATTAACGCCAGCTCTTACAGTTCTAAAACCAAACTCCAGTTTTTGTTGTCTTTCAACCGGCACTTTATATACCTGTTCAATAAAAGGTATTTTCATGTTAAGCCCTGGTTCAACTTTTTTCACATATTTACCAAAGCGGGTAATAACACCTACTTCTTCGGGTTCAATCTGAAAAAATGCACTAAAAAAAACCAACAGTGAAAAAAATACAATGATGACAATCTTTCTGTACTTCACCATTTTTTTCAAAAAAGGCGATTCAATTTTGTTTATGTTAAAAATATTTTCCATTTGTTTAAAGTATTTGATTTACGTCTAATTAAGTTGTAAAGGGTTATAATTTTCCATATTACTTAAATGTTTGGCATGATCAATAAAGTGGTATTTTAAAATGTTTCTTTTATTATTTGTTTCTTATCTATTTTCAAATTCACCAATTGTTTTTATATTGCATCCATCATTGGCGGAGGACCACAGACATAAACATTTTTGGTGGAGTCGCTGATGTGAGTTTTAAGAAATTTTTCTGTATTAAATTGAATAGTCATTTTTATTTAGTTTGCTATAGCTCATGAGGGCTAAAGTCGTAGTTAAATGAAACAAGCATGATTATTTTTTTAACGTGCTTGTTTCATTTTGTATATTTTTTTATAGCCATTTAACCCAATCCCGATCAATCGCATGTGATATTATTGAGCATGTATAATATCTTCAGGTTTCTCTAACCAATATACATTGCGTTTATAGTATTTATGTAGTTGGGTTTCATAATCACGGGTAAGCAGCGCCTCCTCAGAATATTCCGGAGCATTCTTAATATCCTCCATAGAAAGGTTGATAAATACTTTGGAATCATCCCAACTTATATCTTCAATCCATTTGGTTGAAATCAGTACTTTTTTTCCACCAAACCAGTTTGTTGTATCGATAACCAGATATCGAATAGCCCAGTTCTCGTCATCAATAATAAAATCAATTACATGACCTATTTCGCCATCGTTTGCCTGAATAAAATAACCATTTACTGCATTAGTACTTCGTAAATGCGAATCGACAGATTTTTTTTGTTCATTGTCGGATTTCCAATCTTTGTTGTCGCGCATTATGCCGTGATAATTTCCCCACATATATAAGCCGTTCCAGTAAGCTGGCCATCCGTAATATCCATAATAATCCGTTTCAAATTGTCGCGATACGGGCTTGTCGCTTGAGAGAGAAGGACTATCCTCAATTTGCTTTTTGCTCAAATTAACCGTAATGTTTTCTTTCTGGTTATTTGCATCACCTAGCGCATATGGCGAAATTAATACTAGTCTTCCTGTAAGCCAGTTTCCTGTATCGGCAACCAGATAGCGAACTACCCAGTGTAAGTCGTCAAAATAGAATTCATCGGCCTTGCCAATTTCGCCATCAATAGCATCTAATTTGTACCCTTTTAGTGTTTTTGCTTTGATAAACATAATTATTTTCCTTTCGTTAATGAGCGATAATCGCTCGATTTTGGTAATAGTTATAACTTACTTTCTGTCTATGAAATCAAGTATTAACTTGTAATCCTATCTTTTTCAAGAATTGCTTTTGCCTCTTCATACTCTTCTTTTGATATTAACCCAGAAGCAAAGCGTTTCTGTAGTATGTCAAGAGGAGAATCTTGCTTATGTCGCTGACCTGGAATTCGATAGGGTAAAGCGAAAATCCAAAGTATAAATCCAAACCAAATAATCCACCATACAAAGTGCATCCCCCAAAATTGATAACCATCGTACATCATAATTTCTATTTTTTATATTGTATAATTCTATTGCTTATACAAAATTGATTGTTTTGATATCGAAAAGTGTTACTTAATTCTGGTAATAAGTTACATCATTCACACATATATTTTTTAATAGCACATTTAGCTTGTGATCGCCGTTTGGATTTATATAGTAACAGTTTTAACTCTAATTTCAAGGGCACTGCTAACTTTATCAAGATAAAAACCGATACGAATACTTTTAACTTTCCACATGACACGAAACCACGCATGTAGGCAGATTTGAAATCTTAGAATACAAAGGTCATTTCAAGTGTGCATTGACATTTAATACTGATATAAATTTCCGCACAGTAAAACCTCTTTTTGTTTAATAATGTGGTAATTACGCAAGTAATATCTAAAGTTGTATAACACTTCCGGATTGCAACGAGCTTACCTTTATCACTTCATTAAAAATAAATTTTTAACGAATATAAATTCAAATGAAAACACAATTACGGAATGTATTTGCAGCAGTATTTCTGTTGCTAATAACAACTTTTAGTTTTGCACAGGCACCCCCAATGGGTACTGCTGCAGATTTTGTCCTGTTTACTTCGGTTGGGGCAATGCAAAATGTAGGAACCTACCAGTATTTAACTTTGTTAACGGGTAATGTGGGCACAAACAGTGGCTCAAATACCAATTTTGGTAATGTGAATGGCGTTATGCATGAAGGCAACGGAGTAACTGCGGAATGTAATGCCGATTTATTAATTGCTCGCGACTTCCTTGTTGCAGCTCTTCATGATTCAGCAATAGTTAATCCTGTTATAGGGAACGACTCAACTTTTAAGGCGGGTACATACTTATTTCCAGCCTCAGCAGTGTCGCTCGACAAGAGTCTGACATTAGATGCACAGGGAGATCCTGATGCGGTATTTATTTTTAAAATGGCTGCAGTATCCCCTGTTTATGCCTTTAGTACCAGTGTGAATGCAAAAGTAAAGTTAATAAATGGTGCTCAGGCTTGTAATGTATATTGGTATATTAGTGGTGCTGTTAGTATGGCTGCCGGAACTTCAATGAAAGGTAGCATTATTGCCGGCGGGGCATTTGCCATGGGTGCAAATGATACCCTTGAAGGAAGAGCCCTTACCATTAACGGTCAGGTTACAGTTGATAATGGTGACTTAGGATTTTTGGGTTATTTACCTGTCGATATAGCAGCTTCATTACCTACAGGACCAGCGGCTCCTGTATTTGTTGAATCAAAACAATATGCCGTATTTTCTACCATAGGCGATGTTTCCGATGATGGTACATCGCATGTAACAGGTAGCGTGGGTAGCAATAGTGCATTACCTACAGGTTTTGATCCTTTATTTGTATCGGGTAATATTGAAGGCATGAATCCTGCTACCGCAGGTGCTGCTGCCGATTTATTGCTTGTTTATAATTCCATGAGTACGACTACTGCGAATATTGAATTGTTGGCTCCTGCTCAATTTGGACACAATTTGGTTCTTACTCCCAATGCTTATGTTATGAATTCGGCGGTTACATTTACCGATACATTAATTTTGGATGCCACAGGAAATGCCGATGCTGTTTTTATTATTAAAACTTATGGTGCCTTTGCATCAGGTGTACATTCAAACGTTATATTGAAGAACGGAACACAAGCTAAAAATGTATTTTGGATGGTTAATGGTGCTGTAAGCATTGGTGATAGTTCAGTTTTTAATGGAACTATTGTTGCCAACAATGGTGCAATCGACCTTCTTAAAGGTGCAAGCCTTGATGGTAGAGCTCTTACAACAAATGGTTCCATTTCAACCACAGGAATGACAACAGTTTTACCAATACCTCTGGTTTCAATCAATCCCAGC
This sequence comes from Salinivirgaceae bacterium, assembly GCA_027858735.1. GTDB lineage: Bacteria > Bacteroidota > Bacteroidia > Bacteroidales > SZUA-534 > GH45. The sequence continues at coordinate 37,556 of JAQICC010000137.1, read as the reverse complement.
AATCAATATGTTTGTGATGGTGATTCTGCAGGTTTTGTAGTAAGCGCAATAGGTATGGGTTCTTATACCTACCAATGGAGAAAAGGTGCAGAAAATTTAAGCAACGGAGACAACATATCGGGAGTAACTAACGATACCCTGATAATTGACTCTGTAAGCGATTCTGATACTAGTTCAACCTATAATGTTATCGTATTTGATTCTCTTGAACCTTCGGATACTACAGCAAATGCTTCATTATTTTTCAATCCGCTCCCAAGCATTACAAAAGAACCTAGCAGCCAAGCAGTTTGTACTGTTGGAGATTCAGCAGGTTTTTCAGTAAGTGCAACGGGCGTAGGTCTTACTTACCAATGGAGAAAAGGAAATGATAACTTGACAAACACAGGTAATGTTTCAGGCGCAACATCTGAAACCCTTACCATTAACCCTATGGCTTTTGTCGATACGGTATCAAACTATAATGTTGTTGTCTCAAATATTTGTGGACGAAATGTAACTTCAGCAAATGATTCTTTAAGAATTAGTAGTGACCTAATCATTGATTCTGAACCTACTAATCAAACAGTTTGTGAAGGAAGTTCGGTAAGTTTTTCAGTATCTGCAATTGGTGCAGGCCTTACTTACCAATGGAGAAAAGGAACAGTTAATATAGCCGGAGCAACTTCTGCTATGCTTACAATTGATCCTGTGATTATTGCCGATGCAGCTAGCGACTATAATGTTGTTATCGCTGGAGAATGTGCTCCAAATGGTACTTCAATAAATGCTTCTTTAGTTGTTAACCCAACACCAACTGCTCCAACCGCTGGTGCAACCTTGCAACCAAGCTGTTCAGTAGCAACTGGCACAATTACCGTAAGCTCAAGTACAGCTGGCCTTTCTTTTAGTATTGATGGTTCAACCTATACCAATACTACCGGGGAATTTACATCAGTTGCAGCAGGCGTGTATGAAGTAACTGCGAAGAATGCTAGCGGATGTGTTTCAACAGGTACAAGTGTATCAATCATTGCCCAAGTGGCAACCCCAGCACCAACTGTCGCTTTGACCCAACCAAGTTGTTCAGTAGCAACCGGCACAATTACTGTAAATTCAAGTACAACAGGTTTATCTTTCAGTATTGATGGTACAACCTATACCAATACTACAGGTATATTTACATCTGTTGATCCAGATAATTACGAAGTAACAGCCAAAAATTCAGGCGGATGTATTTCAACTGGAACAAGTGCAACAATCAATGCCCAGCCGTCAATCACAGCACCGACTGTCAATTTGACCCAACCAAGCTGTTCAGTAGCAACCGGTACAATTACCGTAAGCTCAAGTACAACTGATCTTTCTTTTAGTATTGATGGTTCAACTTATACCAATACTACAGGGATATTTGCAGCAGTTGCAGCAGGCACATACGAAGTTACTGCACAGAATGCTGACGGCTGTGTTTCACTAGGAACAAGCGCTATAATAAATGCTCAGCCGGCAACTCCGGCAGCACCAACCGCAAGCGCAACTTTACAACCAAGCTGTTCAGTAGCAACCGGTACAATTACCGTAAGCTCAAGTACAACTGGACTTTCTTTTAGTATTGATGGGGCAACCTATACCAATACTACAGGGATATTTACATCAGTTGCAGCAGGCACATACGAATTAACAGCGCAGAATGCTGATGGATGTATTTCACTAGGGACAAGCGTTACAATCAATGCGCAACCGGCAACTCCGGCAGCACCAACTGCCAGTGCAACCTTGCAGCCAAGCTGTTCATTAGCAACTGGTACAATAACCGTAAGCTCAATTTTAACTGATCTTTCTTTTAGTATTGATGGTTTAACTTATACCAATACTACAGGGATATTTGCATCAGTTGCAGCAGGAACATACGAAGTTACTGCACAGAATGCTGACGGATGTGTTTCACTTGGAACAAGCGTTACAATCAATGCGCAACCGGCAACTCCGGTAGCACCAACTGTTACTTTGATCCAGCCAAGCTGTTCATTAGCAACTGGTACAATAACCGTAGGCTCAATTTTAACTGATCTTTTCTTTAGTATTGATGATACAACTTATACCAATACTACAGGGATATTTACATCAGTTGTAGCAGGAACATACGAAGTAACAGCCCAGAATGCTGACGGATGTATTTCACTAGCGACAAGCGTTACAATCAATGCTCAACCGGCAACTCCGGTAGCACCAACTGTTACTTTGATCCAGCCAAACTGTTCAGTAGCAACTGGTACAATTACTGTAAGCTCAAGTACAATTGACCTTTTCTTTAGTATTGATGATACAACCTATACCGATACTACAGGGATATTTACATCAGTTGTAGCAGGAACATACGAAGTAACAGCCCAGAATGCTGACGGATGTGTTTCACTAGCAACAAGCGTTACAATCAATGCTCAACCGGCAACTCCGGTAGCACCAACTGCCAGTGCAACCTTACAACCAACTTGTGATGTAGCAACCGGTACAATCACCGTAAGCTCAATTTTAACTGATCTTTCTTTTAGTATTAATGGGGAAACCTATACCAATACTTCAGGGGAATTTACATCAGTTGCAGCAGGCACATACGAAGTTACTGCGCAGAATGCTGACGGATGTGTTTCACTAGCGACAAGCGTTACAATCAATGCTCAACCGGCAACTCCGGAAGCACCAACTGTTACTTTGATTCAGCCAACATGTACCGTACTAACGGGTACAATTACTGTAAGCTCAATTTTAACTGATCTTTCTTTTAGTATTGATGGGGAAACCTATACCAATACTTCAGGGATATTTACATCAGTTGATCCAGGCGTATATGAAGTAACGGTGCAGAATATTGATGGATGTGTTTCAACAGGAACAACCGCAACGCTTGTTGAATGCACAACGGGTATTATTAATAACGAAGATGATACTAAATCAGTTGGCTTTTATCCTAATCCTTTTACAAACTCAATAGCCATCGAGTTAAATGATGTTTCGCTAATAAATAATTGCGAATTGAGGATTTATAATATTTTAGGAGAAGAGAAGATAATTGCAAAAATTACTGAACAAAAAACAACTTTTAAAACGAGTAAGTTTCATTCAGGTATATATTTATACAAAGTGATAGCGAATGGAAAAACCATTCAATCAGGTAAACTGATTTCAAATCAGTAATAAACTAAGATAGTTAAAGGCCACCGTTCCGAGTAATCGGCGGTGGCCTTTTTTGTTTTTAGTTGTGTTTCATTGGTTAACCTGTGAATAATGTAAGTTATTACTTAAGTTATGTAACACTTATTATTTAAATGGTAGCCAACTTTGTTGTTCAATTATTTAACTTAATGAAAGTGAAATGAAAATTGGATTAAGAACTTCTAAGAAGCTGTTTAAATTTTGTTTTTAGAATTTATTATGAAGAGTTTTTTGCCATATTGAGGCATTTTTGAGACACATAGCCATAGTTACGTGTAGAAAAAATAACAATAATATGGTAAAAAAGGCACATAATAAAACTGAAGGATAAAACTTAAACAGCTTCTAATATATATAGAAATAATTAAAACTTATAAATTATGAAAAAATTAACGATTATTTTATTGGGGGTGTTTTTTATAGTTTCATGCGGCAAAGATGAAAACACTAAAGAAGCTGTATTGAATATCAGGCTTACTGATGCTCCTGCAAATTATGAAGCAGTGAACGTTGAAATCGAAAATGTTCAAATTCATATTGGTGATAACGAAAATGAAGAAGGATGGCATGATGTCGAAATCATGAATAAAGGAATTTATAACTTGTTAGATTTTAATAATGGCTTGGACACATTATTAGCATCCTCATATCTTCCGACAGGAAATGCTTCGCAAATAAGACTTTACCTTGGAGAGAATAATACACTAGTAAAAGATGGACAAACTCATGATTTGTTTACTACATCAGGTATACAGTCAGGATTAAAATTGCAAATTCATCAACAACTGGAAGAAGGAATTACTTATTCCATGTGGCTTGATTTTGATGCTTCCAGATCAATAGTTGAAACGGGCTCAGGAAAATATAATTTGAAACCGGTTATCCGCACTTTTACAGAAGCCACAAGTGGTTCTATAAAAGGAATAATTGAACCTGGCTCAATTTCATACTATGTTCAAGCTTTGAATTCAAATGATACAATTGGTACTATTTCAGATATAAATGGTTATTTTTTATTAAAAGGGATACCAGAAGGTTTCTATGAAGTTATTATTCAACCTAGAGATACTCTTATCTCTGAAAAAACAATAACCAATGTTGAAGTATTGTTAGGACAGATAACTGATTTAGATACGGTTAAAATAAATTAATTACTAATTATTTAGTGTCTGCCAAAGGGCAGGAAATTCAGCTAGATAATAAGAGGCTTGACGGTAGCCATAATATCCAGAAACAGTGCTTAAGCCTGGCAATTATATTTTGCAGGTGAGTTTAACTGTTTAAATATTTTTTTTACTAATTAAAAACATAAATAAATGAAAAAAAAATTACGTAATGTTTTAGCAGCAGTTATTCTGATGCTAATAACAACTTTGAGTATTGCACAGGCGCCCCCAATGGGTACTGCTGCCGATTTTGTTCTGTTTACTTCGGTTGGGGCAATGCAAAATGTAGGAACATACCAGTATTTGACATTACTGACAGGTGATGTAGGTACAAATAGTGGTTCAAATACCAATTTTGGTAATGTGAATGGTAGTATGCACGCAGGTAACGGAGAAAGCGGCCAATGCGCTACTGATGTACTGGCTGCTTATAACTTTCTTGAGGCAGCTATTCCCGATTCAACAATTGTGAATCCTGTGTTGGGAAACGATTCTACTTTTAAGGCGGGTACTTACCTATTGCCTGGCGCAACTTCGCTCGACAAAAGTATTACCTTAGATGCGCAGGGCGATGCGAATGCAGTATTTATTTTTAAAATGCCTGCAGGACCCCCTGTATATGCTTTTAGCACCAGTGTAAATGCACAGGTTAAATTAATAAACGGTGCACAAGCATGCAATGTGTTTTGGTTTGTAACTGGTGCAGTAAGTATGGGCACCGAAACTTCAATGAAAGGTACTATTATTGCCGGTGGATCAATTTCAATGGCAGCTGGTAATACACTTGAAGGTAGAGCACTTACCATTAATGGTTCAGTTACCATTAACAACGGAGATATAGGATTATCGGCATATTTACCTGTTGATATAGCAGCTTCACTGCCTACAGGACCAGCAGCCCCTGTATTTGTTGAATCAAAACAATATGCTGTATTTTCCACCATAGGGGATGTTTCCGATGATGGTACATCGCATGTTACAGGTAGCGTGGGTAGCAATACTGCATTACCTACAGGCTTTAACCCTTTATTTGTATCGGGCAAAATTGAAGGTATGAATCCTTCTACAGCAGGTGCTGCTGCCGATTTATTGTTGGTTTATAATTCCATGAGTACACTTACGGCAGATATTGAATTGTTGGCTCCTGCTCAATTCGGGCACAATTTGGTGCTTACTCCAAATTCTTATGTTATGAATACGGCGGTTACATTTACGGACACCTTAATTTTGGATGCCACAGGAAATGCCGATGCTGTTTTTGTTATTAAAACTTATGGTGCCTTTGCATCAGGTGTACATTCAAACGTTATATTGAAGAACGGAACACAAGCAAAAAATGTATTTTGGATGGTTAATGGTGCTGTAAGCATTGGTGACAGTTCAGTTTTTAATGGAACTATTGTTGCCAACAATGGGGCAATCGACCTTCTTAAAGGTGCAAGCCTTGATGGTAGAGCCCTTACAACAAATGGTTCCATTTCAACCACAGGAATGACCACGGTTTTACCAATACCTATGGTTTCAATCAATCCTGAAGAGCAAGCTGTTTGTGATGGTGATTCTGCAGGTTTTGTTGTAAGCGCAATGGGTATGGGTTCTTATACCTACCAATGGAGAAAAGGAACTGTAAACTTAAGCAACGGGGGCAACATATCGGGAGTAACTAACGATACCTTGATAATTAACCCTGTAAGCGCTTCTGATACAAGTTCAAACTATAATGTTATTGTATTTGATTCGCTTGAACCTTCAGATACTTCGGGTAATGTTTCATTATCTTTTAATCCTGTTCTTAGCATTACAACTGGACCAGCTAATCAAGCTGTTTGTACTGTTGGAAATTCAGCAAGTTTTTCAGTAAGTGCAATGGGTGCAGGTCTAACTTATCAGTGGAGAAAAGGAACGGTGAACTTGACAAATACGGGTAATATTTCAGGCGCAACATCCGCAACCCTTACCGTTAATCCTGTAGCTAATGTTGATACGGTATCAAACTATAATGTTATTATCTCAGATATTTGTGGGATGGAAGTAACTTCGGCAAATGCTTCTTTAACTATAAGCAGTGATCTAACCATTAATGCTGAACCTACTAATCAAACAGTATGTGAAGGAAGTCCGGTAAGTTTTTCAATTGATGCAACAGGCGCAGGTTTAACTTATCAGTGGAGAAAGGGAGTTGTAAACTTAAGCAACACCGGAAATATTTCAGGTGCAACATCAGCCACGCTGACAATTGATCCAGTGGCTATGGTTAATGCTGCATCAGATTATAATGTTATTGTTTCTGGCACGTGCGCTTTAAATGATACTTCAATGAATGTTGCATTAACTGTAAATCAGCCAGTAAGCATTACGAATCAACCAATGGATAAAACCGTGTGTGAAGGCAGCCCAATTAGTTTTTCAGTATTAGTATCAGGTAATGAACCTGTATATCAATGGAGAAAAGGATTGGTTAACCTAAGCAATGGAGCTAACATTTCAGGAGTAAGCACCAATTCGCTTAGTATTGATACTGTTTTAGTGTCTGATGCAAGTTCTGATTATAACGTTCTTGTCTCAAACATGTGTGCCGCTGATGTAACTTCTGCGAATGCATCCTTAACGGTAAATACGGCTACGATTATAAGCCTTGAACCAATGGATCAAACCGTTTGTGAAGGCAATCAGGCTGATTTTTCAGTGACAGCAACAGGAACGAATCTTACTTACCAATGGAGAAAAGAAGAGGTTGATTTAATGGATGGTGCAACTATTTCAGGTGCAACTACCGCTAATCTATCAATACTTCAGACAAGTTTCATCGATGTTTCATCAAGCTATAGCGTTCAGGTATCAGGTACTTGTGCACCTATAGTTGTATCAAACGATGCTTCTTTAGCAATGAATTCGGCTCCTGTAATTACTACTGAACCAAGCGATAAAATTGCAACCGTTGGTGAGTCAGTTAGTTTTTCTACAACTGCAACCGGTATCGGTTTGGTTTACCAATGGAGAAAAGGAACTGTTGACTTAAGCAATACAGGAAATATAAGTGGCGCGACAACAGCTACCCTTACTATTAATCCTGTAGCTTTAACTGATGCAGCATCCGATTATAATGTGGTTGTTTCCGGAACATGTGAACCAATTGCTACTTCAGTAAATGTTTCTTTGGAAGCTAATGCAACGGGTATTGTAATATTTAATGCTGATAATAAAGCATTTAGTGTTTATCCAAATCCATTCACTACTTCAATAGTTTTCAAGATAAATGATATTTCGCTAATAAATAATTGCGAATTGAAATTATACAATGTTGTGGGAGTAGAAATAATGCATACAGTCATAACAAAACAATCAACTGTCTATGAAACGAATAATCTTCCTAAAGGTGTTTATTTCTACAAAGTGATTGATAATGAAATTACGATTCAATCAGGCAAACTGATATCGAATTAGTGATAAATTCAGATAAAAAGGCCACCGTTCCGAGTAATCGGCGGTGGTTTTTTTGTTTTTAGGGTAGTGATTTGCAGTTTAAACCGCGATTAGTCATTAGGAATGAAATAAACTAATGGCAAGCTCCGAGCCTGTCCCGACTTAGAGCAAATTGGTGATTTAACCACATCGGTATAATCTTAGTTTTTTTATTATTCATTAAATCAGTTAGTTGCTCTTAGTCGAATTATGCTATTGCATAATGCGGGTTAAACTGTGAATAATACAACTTATTGCAAAAGTTGTATAACACTTTACCCTTCATAGATATTTACCTTTACTCCAATAAATAAATAATTACACTTAAAAATTTTAGCATGAAAAATTCAATAACAATTATTATCCTGGCATTAATCGTATCAGGAGCATTTATAACCAGTTGTAGTTTATCAAATAAAAAAGCTGAGAATGCTCAAGAAAAAGTAGAAACTACCATGGATAAAGCGGTAGAGTTTAATCAGGAACGAAACGATTCCATTGAACAATACAAGAAGGAAGCGCAAGTAAAAGTTAACAATTTCAAAAAAAGCATTGCTGAGTTAAAAGCAAAGATAGCCACTGAAAAAAGGGAAGATAAGGCCATCTACCAAAAGAAATTGAATGCGTTAGAGACTAAAAATAATGAAATGAAAGAGTCACTAAATAATTTAAAAGATGAAGGCCAGGAAAAATGGACTGCATTTAGAAGTGAATTCAATCATGATTTGGATGAGATGGGCAAAGCGTTTAAAGATTTAACCGTAAACAACGTAAATTAATTCCAAAATAAACTTTAGTCAATGGCTTAACCTGATTAATTCATGCGTTTAGTTTGATGTAGCTGTAAGGCGTCGGAATCCGCAGACATATCTTTATATTTCAAGGGTTTCGGAACGAAACAGATGCATTAAAATAAACGCACCTGAAAATTTTCTTAATATATATTTATATTATCATATTTCCTTTAAAAATTGATAATCAGAATATTAAATCAATTTTAAGAAAATTTATGAATTATTCAGGTTTACTATTTGTATAATTACTTTAAACCCGCAGGTAAAAAGCTAAATTATTGATAGTCACGGCGTGACTTATATATTACTTGTAATGCTATAATTATTATAAATAGCTGTTTACCAAAGTGTAGCACCGTGACTTGCGGATATTAGCAATTAAGTTAGAAACCAACAGTTCAATTTGTTTAAAGAATTAGTAAAAAATAAAAATAAAGTAGGTTAGTAAAAAAGGGAGCTTATTCGGGAAAGCTCCTTTTTTTTTGTAATATTGTTTCAAAATATTCTACACCATAAAAATGAGTTCGGAGTTTGATATACGAGAAGATGCTAATATTTCGAACGATAAAGAGTTTGAGCAAAAGCTTAGACCCCTTAGTTTTGATGATTTTAGCGGACAGAGTAATATTGTAGAAAATCTTAAAATATTTGTTGCTGCTGCTAAAATGCGTGGCGAGGCTTTAGATCATGTATTGCTTCATGGCCCTCCGGGCTTGGGTAAAACCACTTTATCAAATATTATTGCTAACGAATTAAATGTGGGTTTCAAGCTTACATCGGGTCCAGTACTTGATAAACCCGGTGATTTAGCGGGTATACTTACCAATCTGGAAGAAAGCGATGTGCTTTTTATTGATGAAATTCATAGGCTTAATCCTATCGTTGAAGAATATTTATATTCTGCCATGGAGGATTTTCGTATTGATATTATGATTGATAAAGGACCAAGTGCCCGATCAGTGCAGCTTACTCTTAATCCGTTTACATTGATAGGTGCAACCACACGCTCCGGATTATTAACCAGCCCACTGCGTGCGCGCTTTGGTATAAATTCGCATTTAGAATATTACGATGCACCAGTACTCACAAAAATTGTGATTCGTTCAGCTTCTATCCTTAAAGTACCCATTCATGAAAATGCGGCAGTAGAAATTGCCTCAAGAAGTAGAGGCACCCCACGTATTGCAAATGCCTTGTTGCGTAGGGTTCGCGATTTTGCACAGGTAAAAGGCGATGGTAATATTGATCTTAAAATTGCAAAATACTCCTTAGAAGCTCTGAATATTGATCAATATGGATTAGATGAAATGGATAATAAAATTCTGTCAACCATTATTGATAAATTTAAAGGGGGGCCTGTTGGTATTACTACAATCGCTACAGCGGTGGGTGAAGATTCCGGAACATTGGAGGAGGTTTACGAACCTTTTTTAATTAAAGAAGGTTTTCTTAAGCGCACACCTCGAGGACGTGAAGCTACAGAATTAGCTTATACACATTTAGGTAAAATACATGTGAGCAATCAGGGAAAGCTATTTTAATAATTACTTTAAATATTAAACAGTGAGCGACAATAAAATTGAACTTACTGAATTTATAAAACAAAAGGCTAGAGAAATTGGTTTTAATGGTATTGGTATTTCAAAGGCTGAAGAAATTGAGGGTTTTTCCGATTCGTTACAGCAATGGCTTAGAGCCGGGTATAATGCGAATATGCATTATATGGAGAAAAACTTTGAGAAAAGGTGTAATCCAGAATTGTTGGTTGAAGGCGCAAAGAGTGTAATTTCTTTAATTATATCTTATTATCCTATAAAGCATCAGCCTACTAATATTCCACAAATTTCGAAATATGCCTATGGCACGGACTACCATTTTGTTTTGAAAGATAAAATGAAAATTCTATGGGATGCTATTAGTGAAAAATTTCAAAATTTGGAGGGAAGAATGTTTGTGGATTCGGCCCCTGTTTCGGATAAACTTTGGGCCTTAAAGGCGGGTTTAGGATGGTTAGGAAAAAACAGTTGTTTAATAAACAAAGAATTAGGTTCGTTCATTTTTATTTGCGAGTTAATTGTAAATATTGAATTGGAGTATGATGAACCTTACCGATTAAATTTTTGCGGAAGTTGTACCAGGTGTATTGATTCGTGTCCAACTCAGGCAATTGTTCACCCGGGTGTTATTGACAGTAATAAATGTATTTCGTATCAAACTATCGAGAATAAAGAGGAGACCATTCCGGAAGAATATGTTGGGAAATTTAGTAATAGACTATTTGGGTGTGACATTTGTCAAGATGTTTGCCCGTGGAATAATGGCGCAATGGAAACAAAAGAAAAGGAGTTTAAGCCTAATCCCGAGTTTTTCACTTTCGACTTTGAGCAGTGGCAAAAATTAGAAAGCGAGGACTTTACTAGAATTTTCAAAAAGTCGCCTTTAAAGCGTGCAAAATATTATGGTATGATACGAAATTTGGAATTTCTTTCTAAAAAAGGATAATGTTTATTCCAATTTCTATTGGGGTAAGTTTTGGGCCTTTTCCGGGCTCAATCAGATCAACAAAAGAATAATAGCCATGCACCATAAATTTACCATATCCAATTCTAAGTGAAGCCCCGTAATCAAATTTCGAAAGATGTTTAATGTCAAATGATTTCTCCTTTATTTTTTCATCAGTTTCTAAATCGCGACCAATGTATTTAGTATGAACATTAATCATCATTCCAACACGAAATCCAGGATAAATTTTAAAACTTCTACGAGTAGCTTTACTCGGATTTGTTCTAAAACGTAATTCAAATGGTATGGTTAGGTAATTTGTGTTTAACTTATATTTCGTATAATTAATACTGTCAGGAATTGGCACAAACCAAAGGGAGTCATCGTTAGTAGATATATATTCTTTTAAATAGTAATTCTGACTTGCCAAACCAAAGCCCAGCGCCAATGCCACATTCGATTTATTTCCAATTATTGGATACATCATTTGCAGGTTAACTCCACGCGAGAGTATAGAAGGAGAAGCTCTTTTTTCTTCTTGAATCCATTGTGTACTGTTTGCTGATAATGATAATTGATCTTTAGAAAAATACTTATCGTATTTGCTGCTTTGACCCATAAGAAATATAGGCAAAGCTACAATGAGTATTGTAATATTTAGCTTGGTTGGTTTAGACACAAGGTAAAAGTAGTAAGAAACTGTTTTATTAACTAATTTTTTACTTTTAAGATCAGGGCAAGCGCATTAAAAATTTAAAAACAAAAAAAGTATGAATCTACGAGGTTACGGGACAGGTTCGTGGAGCTTGTGGATAAATATTTTATTGGTCTCATTAGTAGTTAAAACTATGTACTTTAGTGCATCTCGCTTTAGCTTCTAAAAAATTTATGTGATATTAGAGCTTAGAATTTAGATATTAGAAAAAATAATAATTTTCAATGTAACATCTAATATCTATAATCTAACATCTTGTTAAAATATAAACGAATTTCATTCGTAGTCAAACCTATGGTACTTTCAGTCCATAGTGGTTTAGTTTATTAGCGAAAGTATGAAAACCTTACAAGACCTCAGTCGATTGAGCAGATTTGCGATAGCGAATCGCTCAATTTGGGTTAAATGCATTTGTCCTGCTTTTAAAATATAGCAAAAAAAAAGCTGTCCTTTGAGACAGCTTTTTATATATAAGAATTAATTGTTATTCTTTAATAATTCTTTGAGAACGGCTTGCACCAGTTTCAGAAACGATAGTTACAATGAAAACACCCGATTTAAATTCAGAAGTATTTATGGTTATTTTACTATCAGTAACATCTTTAGCTATTACTTTTTGACCTAATACGTTGCTAATAATTACTTGGTTAATACCTTCAAGGTTTTCAATAAGCAATTGATTATTCACTGGATTAGGATACATAGATATTGCAGATAAGTTGTCTTCAGAAATACTTATTGCAACAACTAAGTCATCGGCAGAGCGAGGCATAACTCTAAAAAAGTCACGTTTGTAAGTAGCTATACCGGTTATAGTTTCAAATGCATCGTCAATTGCAGGAGAGGAAACAAAAAGTTCTGTTCCAATATAAAGAGCATCACTTCCACTTGTAGCTTGCCATGCATCATAATAAAGTTCAGTATCAGTACAAACTAAATCTGAAACTGTAACAATAATAGATTCATTTGCTTCTGCAACTTCAGGTACAGTAGCTGTAATTGCTGCTGGAATATCATTATCAGAATCAACTAATTCTATTGAAATTATTTCATAAAGCTGAGTTAATCCATAATATTCGTTTACTGTTCCAGTTACAGTAACCTCATCAGCCACACTATAATTAGCTATATCATCAGGAGCAAAAACATAAATACCACTCCAAGCTTCTGCTTTATCTTGAATATAGAATCCATAGGCGTCAAAACCTGTAATTATACCCTGAGTTTTTACAAGATCATCAAAAAGAGGGCTATCGCCTGACTCATCTTCAGTAAATTGGATATCTTTAATAGTTACTACAGCGGGTTCATCAGCAACAATAACCGTTACTTTCCATTCTTTTTCAGTACCGTCTTCTGCAGTAACAATATATTTAACAGCTTCAGTAAAGTCTTTTACCGTACCTGTTGTTGGAGTAACTTGAGCGCCTGATGAAATTGTAATTTCTGGAGCAAGTGCTGTCACATCAGTTCCCCAAAGCACGGTGGAAGTTACTTGTGCATTTTCTGCACTAATCATTGCAGTTTCAAGTTCATCAGCTAAAACAAAACTTATAATTTCAGCTTCGTTAGCTGGTTTGTTTATGTGCCATCCGAGGAATTCTACACTATCCACGTTGAAAATCAGCCAACCTGAAGACGCTGAATTTGTTCCAGCAGAAATAGACCAGTCAGTTTCACCTGTTAAAACAGAGTCTTTTCTAACTAGAGTATGATCTTCCGTTGCATTAGTAACATCGGCAACATCCCAACCATCAGCTGGATCAGCATCCCAAGTTCCAATTTTATCAATAATAACAAAATCAGATTCGGTTCCTTTTACCAAGGCATATCCATCATTGCCATTGCTTAAATAATCATGCAATTGATCAGCTTTAGCTAAAATTGCTGCATTTGCATCGCTGTGGGCAATAACATAAACTTCGCCTGGGGCAATTGTTGCACCTTCTGAGAAAGTATTCCAAAATTCATACTCCCCAGCAGTTGTTGGCTCATTGCTAACGTTTGGGAAAGCATACTCTGTTAAATCAACAACAGCATCAGTTGGATTGTAAATTTCCAAAGCCCTGTTATTGCTACTTCCCTCAATATATTCAGAGATGATTAATGATTGGGCATTCAACCCGACGAACGCCACTACGGTAAATAGCAGCAAAGTAAATTTCTTCATAATAGTAGTTTTTAATTTGTAATTAATATTAATTTGAGCATATAAAGCAAAGTTAAAATTACGAATAAAATTTTAAAAAGATAAATATGTAGACGTTTAATTAATTTGCAATCGAAAAGTAAATGGGCTATTTTATTTTCTGACAGATGTCATATAACCAGCTACTTACAGTCTTTAGGTGCAAATCATACGTGAAGAGGTAATAATGAATAAATATGTTAGGGAGCACCAAAAAAAAAGCGAAATAAATCCGCTCTTTATATTTTTTATTGGTCTCATTCGTAGTTAAAACTATGTACTTTAGTGCATCTCGATTGAGCAGATTTGCTATAGCGAATCGCTCAATTTGGGTTCTAAAATTTTTACGTGATATTAGAGCTTAGACTTTAGCCCGGATTATTCACGAATAATCCCTGTCTCCGACAGCGACTAAGATTTAGTAAAAACTTTTGAAAAAAAGTTTAACTGCATTTAAGTCGGGACTATCCTGACCTTTATGCATAGTTCAGGTTAGATATTAGACTAAAAAAAATTAATTTTCAATGTAATTCTAAAATCTAGTATCTAATCTAATCTAATGTCTTGTTATAATATATACGAATTTCATTCGTAGTCAAACCTATGGTACTTTCAGTCCATAGTGGTTTAGTCAAAATGATTATGGAACTGACAAGAAATAACCTAATCAGTTAGCCCTATTCTTTTTGCCTCTAATGGCGTTAAATAATCATTGCGTAACTACCCTTAAATCCGCAAGCGCATTCTTTGAGGCCACGAATTACACGAATTAACACTAATTTCGTTTTCACCCAATTGGGTGAAAATATATTTCATGTAAGACTGTGCCCATCTATGGTTTCATTTTTTTGCTGCGGATATTAGGAACTACTTGAAAACGTTTAATTATTCCGCAGATTTGTATGCTGTTAGACAGATTAAACCAAGCTGATTTTTCATGTATTATAAAATCAACATGGCATCGCCATAAGTGCCAAACTTATATTTTTCTTTAATGGCTACATTGTATGCCTCAAAAAGAAAATCATAACCAGTGAACCCTGAAACCATCATTAGTAAAGTACTAAGTGGTAAATGGAAATTCGAAATCATACGCGAGGCAACGCTAAATTCATAGGGAGGAAAAATAAATTTATTGGTCCAGCCTTCGAATGGTTTTAAATAGCCATATGTTGAAACAGAACTTTCTAGAGTACGCATAACGGTCGTTCCTACCGCGCACACATGCTTGCGCTTATCTTTTGCTCCATTTACAATTTCGGTAGCTCCTTCGGTAATTATAATTTGTTCTGAGTCCATTTTGTGTTTGGTAAGGTCTTCCACATCAACACTGCGGAAGTTTCCTAAACCTACATGAAGAGTTACTTCAGCAAAATTCACCCCTTTAATTTCGAAACGTTTTAGAAGTTCGCGGCTAAAGTGCAATCCTGCTGTAGGTGCGGCAACGGCTCCTTCATGTTTTGCAAAAATTGTTTGGTAGCGATCTTTATCCTCAGGCACAACATCACGGTTAATAAATTTAGGAAGTGGTGTTTCACCTAAAGCGTATAAATTTTTCTTAAACTCATCATATGGGCCATCGTATAAGAATCGTAAGGTTCGTCCACGACTGGTAGTATTGTCAATTACTTCGGCAACCATGCTATCATCATCACCAAAGTATAATTTATTTCCAATTCTAATTTTGCGTGCCGGATCAACTAAAACATCCCAAAGACGTTGTTCGCGATTTAATTCACGTAATAAAAAAACTTCAATTTTAGCTCCTGTTTTTTCCTTATTTCCATACAAGCGTGCAGGAAAAACTTTCGTATTATTAAAAACCAAAACATCCTGATCGTCAAAGTAATCAATAACATCTTTAAATACCTTATGCTCAATTTTCCCTGTCGCTCTGTCAACTACCATTAGGCGTGACTCATCTCTATTATCAGCCGGGTGTAAGGCTATTAACTCTTCAGGCAAAGTAAAATTAAATTGGGATAATTTCATCTGTATATAAATTTATTTTTTTGCTGTTAATTGAAACATCAGTTACGCTATTTTGCACTATTTTATTCTTAAAGGCTTAGTTTTATGGATGCTTCATTGTATTATTTCTATTTGAATTTCGAGGTGGGTTATACGTACCATTTTTAAATTAGTTGCAAATTATTAACATTTTTTTCAAATTCTGAAATTTCAAGGGCATTTTCGACATTAAAATCACCAATTTTTGTGCGTCGTAGTTCAGTTAAATACCCTCCTGAATTCATAGTTTTACCAATATCGCGACCCAATGCTCTAATGTATGTTCCTTTGCTACAAGAAATTTTAATTTGTATGTAAGGCATGTTAATATTTTGTAACTCGATTGAACTAATGACAATTTTTCTAGGCTTTAGTTCAATTTCTTCTCCTTTTCTTGCTGCAATATATGCTTTTTGTCCATTTACTTTTTTAGCTGAAAACATAGGAGGCATTTGTTCAGTTTCTCCCACAAACTTTTGCAGCGTTTGTTCTATCATTTCTTTGGTAATGTGATCGGTTGAAAATGTGGCATCTTCCTCAGTCTCTTTATCGAACGATGGAGTAGTAGCTCCTAATTTAATGGTCGTTATATATTCTTTTTCTTGTGCTTGAAACGATTCTATTTGTTTTGTCATTTTACCAGTGCATACAATTAGTAAACCTGTTGCTAAAGGATCAAGAGTACCGGCATGCCCCACTTTAATCTTTTTCAGGTTTAGTTTCGCACGAATAATGTATCTAATCTTATTAACAATGTCAAATGAAGTCCAGTTAAGGGGTTTGTCAATTAACAGTACTTCGCCTTCTATAAAATTCATTAAATTATATTAAGTTCAACGCCCGATGCCAATAATATTATTATTATTAATCCAACAACAATTCTGTAATA
This sequence comes from Salinivirgaceae bacterium, assembly GCA_027858735.1. Lineage (GTDB taxonomy): Bacteria > Bacteroidota > Bacteroidia > Bacteroidales > SZUA-534 > GH45. The sequence goes on along the minus strand of JAQICC010000137.1, from coordinate 20,638 downwards.
GCCAAAAATTCTAAATCCATTTTTTGTTAAAAAAGTGATAAATGATTTTATGGCAAAAAAGGCCACTATAAAAGCAATTACATTGCCAAAAATTAAAATTCCAATATTATCAAGGTTTATTGCTTTATAGTTTTCAAGTAGCTTATAAGCTGATGCCGCAAACATGGTAGGAACAGCCAAAAAGAAAGAAAATTCTGCAGCATTCTTTCTATTAAGTTTTTGGGTCATACCTCCAATAATTGTTGATGCGGAGCGTGAAACTCCGGGTATCATTGCAATTACCTGAAACATACCAATAATGAATGATTTCTTATAGCTTACCTCTTGCTCTTTTTCATGGGGTTGTTTAAACCAGTTATCAACAAATACAAGAACAATTCCACCTAAAACAAGCATAATAGCCACAACCAATACATTCTCTAACAAGCCATCAATGATATCTCCAAACAGCAATCCAAATACCGCTGCAGGAATAAAAGCAACAAATAATTTGTAATAAAAATTAAGTGTTTGGAAAAATTTTTTCCAGTATAATATAACAACGGATAAAATGGCTCCAAATTGAATGTTTATAATAAATGCTTTTACAAAATCAGAATTTTCTACCCCTAGTAATTTCTGAGTTATTATCATATGACCTGTTGATGATACAGGTAAAAATTCAGTAAGTCCTTCAACAATTGCAATAATTAATGCTTCAAACCAATTCATTTATTCTTTTGGCTTTTTCATTATTGCATAAATTTCAAACACAAAACCAGCAAAAACCAAGAGTGGAGCTAGTGTAATGCGAGTAAAGCTGAACATTTCTTCATTGAAAACGGCAGGATCGTCTGATTTTCCACCTGACATTAGGATAAATCCTAATATGATAATGGCTAGGCCAATTCCCATTAAGATAAAATTGTTTTTATCTAAGGCAAATTCAATTTTGTTATTTTCTTGAGATGTACTCATTGTATTTATATTTTTAATAGTATAATTCATCAGACCGTAGTCGTAAATATTTGTTTACCGCAAACCATGTTGATAGCCAAACAATAACAAAACCAATTATCATAACTACTGCAAATAATATGGCAATCGTATCAACATCGCTTAAAATAGCTAGCTCAGGTATTTGAGTTGCAATGGCATATATAATACCGCCTAGAAAAAAGTAGGTAAGTATAATTGAGTAGAATGCATGTGAAAGACTTTTTGCTATAAAGGGAGCACGTACAAATTTTCGGGTGGCTCCAACCAATTGCATTGTTTTTATTAAAAAACGCCGTGAATAAACTGAAAGTCTTATAGTGTTATTTATTAATGATAATGAGATCATTAATAAAATACTACTAAAGCCCAAAAGTATAAGGCTCAGTTTACGAATATTATGATTTACAATTTCAACCAAGGATTTTTGATAGGCTACCTCTTTAACCGCTGAATAAGCTAATATCTTTTTTTCAATTTTTGCCACGCTATCAGGATTTGCATATTCAGCAAAAAGCTTTACTTCAATACTCGGTAACAACGGATTGTAGCCTAAAAATTCAATAAAATCTTCGCCTAATTCATCTTGAAGTTCACGTGCTGCTTGTTCTTTAGTAATATACTCGGTTGATTTAATAGGTTTTAATGCATCAAGATTTTTTTGCAATCGTATCATCTCAACTTCGCGGATGTTATCTTCAAGAATAACAGAGAAGCCAATATTTTCTTTTACATGACGCGAAAGTTTTTGAGCATTAAGCAGCATCAGTCCTATGATTCCAATAAGTAGAAGTACCAAAGAGATACTAAATATTGAAGTTAAATAGGAACTACGAAGTTTACGTTTTGATACTTTTTGTTCTCGCACACTCATTTTATTCGTTTAAAGGGCAAAGATATACAATTTACTAGAATATCTCTTCAGCAATTTTACGGATACTATTTCCAGCTCCTAATGTATAGAAATGAAGAACCGGAGCTCCATTTTCCATGAGTTCTTTTGCTTGTTGAATTCCCCATTGAGTACCTACTTCTAAAGCCTCTTTATTATCTTTGCATTTATGAACCTCTTTTGATAATTCTTCAGGAATTTCAAGGTGAAACAGTTTAGGTAAAATATCAACTTGATTAAGCATTGCTATAGGTTTCAGTCCTGGAATAATAGGAACTTCTATACCTTCTGCTCGGCATTTATCCACAAAGGCAAAATACTTTTTATTGTCGAAAAACATTTGAGTAACGATGTAATCAGCTCCGGCTAAAACCTTAGCTTTAAGATACTGAATGTCTGAATCGAGACTTGCTGCGGCATAATGTTTTTCAGGATATCCTGCAACTCCACAACAAAAGTTTGAAGGATTATGCTGTTTTAAATTTTCATCGAGGTATTTACCTTCATTCATGTTTAAAACCTGTTCAAGCAATTCTACGGCGTAAGTATGTCCTCCATTTTCAGCAATAAAATGGTCCTGACCTTTTCCGGCATCGCCTTGCAAAATTAAAAGGTTCTCTATTCCCAAAAAGTTAAAGTCGATTAATGCACTTTCAACCTGATCTTTGGTAAAACCACCACAAGTAAGGTGAGGAACTACCTCGACCTTATACTTATTCATTAATGAAGCAGTTAAAGCAACTGTGCCCGGTCTTTTTGAAATAATGCGTTTTTGCGTACTACCATCGGGTTTTTCAATATAGGTGGCCTCATCTTTATGGTAGGTAATATTAATAAAAGCCGGATCGAATTCTATTAGTGGATCGATTCGCTTATAAATGCCTTCAATATTATTACCACGCAGCGGTGGAACAATTTCTATAGAGAACAGTGTTTTCTTTCTAGTATTAATTTTATCAATAACTTTCATAACTTACTACAGGCTTAATGGTATTTGGTCGATTAATTTTGAAAATCCCATTATTTAGTCAGTCTATAAATTCCATTTTCATCGTTAGGCTTGCCAGCAAAATACTCATACCGAGTCTTCGGGACTCCTCTTTTTCTGGCTTCGCAAGCCCTGCCTGAAGCTTACGGCAGGCAGCTCGAAAATAAAATCTCTAGTCAGTCTTTTTAAAAAAGTTGACTTTTGGACAAAACTCTATTTTGGGGATGCAAATTTGAGAAAAATTAATAGTTCAACAAAGTTCCAAGCCATTTTTCTGCTTTTGCGACATCCCAACCTTTGCGTTTTGCATAATCTTCCACTTGGTCTCTGCCAATTCTACCAATACCAAAATAATGTGTTTTCGGATGTGCCAGAATTATACCCGATACCGATGCATTAGGCAACATAGCATAGTTTTCAGTTAGTTGAATTCCAGCTTTTTCGGCTTGAATTAAATCAAACAGCATGGTTTTTTCACTATGCTCCGGACATGCGGGATATCCTATAGCAGGACGAATTCCACGATATTTCATAGCTAATAAATCATCGAAGCTAATTTCTTCGTTTGGAGCATAGCCCCAATATTCGCGTCGTACTTTGATATGCAGTAGTTCAGTAAATGCTTCGGCCAATCTATCGGCAACAAATTTTATTAAAATACCCAAATATTCATCATTTTGGGCAGCATATTCTTCCAGCTTTTTCTCAATATTAATACCTGCAGTTACTGCAAAACCGCCAACATAATCTTTCACACCTGATTCAACAGGAGCAATAAAATCGGCTAAAGAATGACAATATTCACTGTTTGGAGCAGGATTCTGCTGACGAAGCCCATGGTACCTTGCAATTTCTTTGGTATCATCCTCAGGATCGTAAATAATGATATCATCGCCATCGCCATTTGCAGGATATAATCCTAGCACAGCATTTGCTGATAATGATTTGTTGGCAATTATTTCATCTAATAGTTTATTGGCGTCATCATAAAGTTTTCTAGCTTCTTCCCCTTTTTCAGGATCATCTAAAATATTGGGAAATTTACCTTTAAAGTCCCAAGAAACAAAGAAGAAGGTCCAATCAATGTATTCGCGAATTTCCGACAAATCATAATCTTCAATTACGGTTAATCCTATTTTGTTTGGTTTTACAATATCGGCAGTAGCTGCATCAAAAGGCATTTTTTTAGCTTGAGCATCTTTTAACTTGTGTAAGGTTTTACCTCCGGCTACGTAATTTTTTCGAATACGGGCGTATTCTTTCTTAATGCTTGCGCAATACTCAGCACCCGTTTCTTTATTCATTACGGCATTCATCATTTTAACAGCTTCAGAAGCGTCTTTTGCCTGAATTACAGGTCCACTGTAATGCGGATCAATTTTTAATGCGGTATGCAATCTTGATGTAGTTGCACCTCCAACAAATAAAGGAATAGTAAATCCACCTTTTTCCATTTCCTTGGCAACCGTTACCATTTCATCAAGCGAAGGGGTGATTAAGCCACTACAAGCAATAACATCAACGTTGTCTTTAATGGCAGTTTCTAAAATCGTTGCATAAGGAGTCATTACACCAAGGTCGGTAGTGTCATAATTATTGCATGCAAGCACCACATTCACAATGTTTTTACCAATGTCATGAACATCGCCTTTTACAGTCGCTAATTGTACTTTACCTGCAAAAGTGCGCTCGCCACCGCCATCTTCTTTTTCGGCTTCAATATAAGGTTGTAAAATTGCCACAGCTTGTTTCATTACACGCGCTGTTTTTACTACCTGAGGTAAAAACATTTTACCTTCGCCAAAAAGGTCACCAACAATGTTCATTCCGTCCATTAAGGGGCCCTCAATGATTCGGAGAGTAGGCGAATATTTTTTTAGTGCTTCGCCAATATCTTCTTGAAGAAATTCATTTATTCCTTTCATTAATGAATACGAAAGGCGTTCTTCTAATGGCTTATCGCGCCAAGCAAGTGTTTTAACAACGGCTTTTCCATCGTTTTTTACAGTTTCGGCAAATTCAATAAGCCGATCGCCAGCATCAGGCCTTTTATTTAGAACTACATCTTCTGCTCTTTCAAGTAAATCTTTTGGTATGTCATCGTAAATTTGAATCATGCCTGGATTAAGAATGGCCATATCCATACCTTGCTTAATGGCGTAATATAAAAATACCGAGTGAATGGCTTCACGTACTGCATTGTTTCCACGGAAACTAAACGATAAGTTACTTAATCCGCCACTAATTTTGGCATGAGGCAGGTTTGCTTTTATCCATGTTATGGCTTCAATAAATTCAACACCATAATTGTCATGCTCTTGCATTCCGGTAGCTACAGCAAGAATATTGGGATCAAAAATGATATCTTCAGCAGGAAAACCTAAATCGCTTACCCAAATGTCGTATGCACGTTTGCAAATTTCTTGTTTGCGTTGAGTAGTTACCGCCTGACCCTCTTCGTCGAAAGCCATTATTACAACAGCAGCACCATATTTGCGGATTGTCTTGGCTTTTTTAATAAAGTCTTCTTCACCTTCCTTAAGGCTGATGGAGTTTACAATAGCTTTGCCTTGCAACACTTTTAAACCAGCTTCAATTGCTTCAAATTTCGATGAATCAATCATTATTGGTAAACGCGAAATTTCTGGCTCTGAAACAATGTAGTTTAAGAATGTAGTCATTTCCTCCTCTGCATCAAGCAATCCGTCATCGAGGTTAACATCAATAATTTGTGCTCCTCCTTCAACTTGGTCTTTTGCAATATTTAATGCTTCTTCGTATTGTTTTTCTCGAATTAAACGGGCAAACTTTATTGATCCAGCTACGTTGGTACGTTCACCAATATTTACGAAATTACGTTCTTTATTAATAGCTAATGGTTCTAATCCGCTTAAGCGCGTTTCAACTTTAATTTCGCTTTTTATGTGAGGTTCATAACCATTTGTAATGTTTGCAATGGCATTAATATGATCGGGTGTAGTTCCACAACAACCACCCACAATGTTTATGAGTTTATTGTCAAGAAAATATTGAATTTGGCCAGCCATAGTTTTTGGTAATTCGTCGTATTCACCCAATTGGTTTGGTAAACCCGCATTTGGATAAACTGAAATATACCAAGGCGATTTTGCAGCTAATTCTTCTAAATATGAACGTAAGCCTTCGGCACCGAAACTACAGTTAAGCCCTATACTTAGCAAGTCCATGTGTGACAGTGAGATAATAAATGCCTCTACGGTTTGTCCTGAAAGGGTACGTCCACTTTTATCAGCAATAGTTACCGACATCATTATAGGTAACTTTGTGTTGTATTTTTCAAATGCATTTACAACTCCTACATAGGCAGCTTTGGCATTTAGAATATCAAACACCGTTTCAATAAGCAATAGATCGACGCCTCCTTCAATTAAACCTTCAGTTTGTTCCTGATACGATGCTACCAATTGATCGAAAGTTATTGACCGTTTTGAAGGGTCATTAACATCGGGAGATAAGGAAGCTGTTTTGTTTGTAGGTCCTATTGAACCAGCAACAAATCGAGGTTTATCAGGATTTTCAGCTGTAAATTTATCAGCCATTTCACGCGCATTTTTGGCGGCCTCAATATTAATTCTTCTCACTTGTGGCTCCATTGCATAATCGGCCTGTGAAATGCTTGTTGAATTAAATGTGTTGGTTTCAATTATATCGGATCCTGCAGCTAAAAACTGACCATGTATTTCTTTACAAATATCAGGACGAGTTAAAGTAAGTAAATCGTTATTGCCCTTTAAATCCGAAGGATGGTCTTTGAACTCTTCTCCACGAAAATCGGCTTCCTTTAACTTATAGCGTTGAATCATGGTACCCGTGGCACCATCAAGAATAAGTATTCTCTTTTTTAATAATTCTTCAATATTTACCTTCTGACGTGACATATTTTAGCTTTTTTATTCGTTTCTAATAAGTATTTTCTGCTCCCAAGTAGGCAATAAAAATGTCTAGTTTTGGAAGCATACTTTTAATTTTAATTAAGTTATCGAGTTTTATGGTACCAATAACATAGTTGTTTTGTTCAGAAGTATAGCGTTCTTTAATTTCTTCAAATTTAAAAAGATCAAGATCATCTGTTTTTAAATAGCGCAAATATACTTTTAATGTATAATTTGTGCTATATAATGGCACCTTAAAATATTTTCGTTTTTTATACTCGTATTTATAATTGTGTCGGCGAGCAGTAATATCTGATAAAACGGAAGCTCCTGTAGGATGGGCTCCAGCACCTTTGCCAAACATAAATTGTTTATCGTAAGCTTCACCCTGAATTACTACGCCATTAAATTCATCTTCAACACTATAAATGTATTTATCGCGTGTAACTAAACGAGGCAACACGTACATGGTTATTTCGTTTTCGTTTATTTTAATTACCTGAGCTGTTAGTTTTATTCGGTAACCTTTTTCTTTTGCATATTGAATATCAAAATCAGATATTTTTGAAATTCCATGATTTAGAACATCGCCGGGATTTACAATTGTTCCAAAGCCATGTACTGTTAAAATTACAAGTTTATATAAACTATCAAAACCTTCCACATCGAAAATTGGGTTGCTTTCTGCAAATCCTAATTCTTGCGCTTTTTTAAGAGCAGTACTATAGTCTTGTCCATCGTTAAAAATTCTGGTTAGAATATAATTTGATGAACCATTAAGTATACCGGTTATCGATTTTAGTAAATCGTTATCGTAATATTCTTCAAGGTTACGAATAACTGGTATACTTCCACAAGCTGAAGCATCATATAGCATAGCAACATTATAATCTTTTTGCAGTTGAATGAGTTCCTCAATATGCGAAGCAATCATTTTTTTATTGCCCGATACAACCGATTTGCCTTTTGTTAAAGCCTTTTTTACGATGAGATAGGCCTCTTCGGCATCATCAATAAGTTCTACAATGAGATTAATTTCATCATTGTCGAGCAATTCATTTACATCATCCGTGAAATTCTCTTTGTCGAGACTTCGATCCTTGTCAATATTTTTAACACATATTTTAAGAACCTGGGCTTTTACGCTAGGTGATTTCTTTAGCACATCATGCAATCCTTCTCCAACGGTGCCAAATCCTATTAACCCTATTTTAATTTTTGTTTCCATTGTTCGTTTGTTTAATATTTGTGCTTATGTTGAGATATTACTCATCCCGAAGTTAATTCGGAACAAGCTGCGAGTGCCTCAAAATTAATATAAGCTCCGGGCTATTTAAAAAATTAAAGCGCCTGTTCAAAATCAGCAATAATATCCCTTATATCTTCAATTCCTACCGATATCCTTATGAGGTTTTGAGTAATATTAATATCAAGCAATTGTTCTTCAGTTAATTGGCGATGGGTCATACTTGCGGGATGAACAACTCCTGTTCGAATGTCACCAACATGAACCACCAATTTTGCCAGCTTTAGCTTGTTAATTACTTTTTTGGTCTCTTCTAATCCACCCTTATACCCAAAAGCTAATACACCACTGGCCCCATCGGGTAAGTATGTTTTTGAAAGCTCAATATAGGGGCTCGATTCAAGGCCGGCATAACGCACCCATTCCACGTGTTCATGATCTTCCAGCCATTCTGCTAGCTGTAGAGTATTCATGGAGTGCTTTTCCATGCGTAAAGCAAGGGTTTGGCAACCATGATAAGTCATAAATGCATTAAATGGCGACATGCAAGGGCCAAAATCGCGAAGCAATTGTGTTCGGGCTTTTACTACAAACGGATTTTCTTTAAAGTCTTTAGCGTAAATAGCCCCATTATAGGTTTCGTCGGGTTCTGTAAAATCAGGGAATTTGCCATTTGTCCAATCAAAGTTTCCTCCATCAATAATTATTCCGCCCAAACTAGTGGCATGGCCGTCAATAAATTTGGTGGTACTATGTATTACAATATTGGCTCCATGCTGAAAAGGCTGACATAAAATGGGTGTGGGGAAGGTGTTGTCAATAATTAGCGGTAATTGATTGCCTTCAGCAAATTTCGAGAATTTCTTAAAATTAAGCACCTCCATACCCGGATTGGTTAAACTCTCGGCAAATATCAGTTTGGTGTTTGGTTGAATGGCTTTTTCAAGTTCTTCAATCGGCGCATCCTGATCAACAAAAGTACAGCTAATACCGTATTTTTTTAAGGTATGCATAAACAGGTTGATGGTTCCACCGTACAATGATTTTGCTGTAACAAAATGATCGCCAGCGATGCATAAATTCATTATTGCTAAAGAAACCGCCGCATGTCCTGATGATAGGGCTAAAGCCCCGGTCCCTCCTTCAAGGGCATTTATTTTTTCTTCGAGTTGAGCAACGGTAGGGTTGCTTATTCGTGAATATATGTGAGCAGTATCTTTTAAATCAAATACATCGCCAATTTGTTCGGCAGTATCAAAAGCATATGTAGTACTTTGTGCAATGCAAGGCACGCGAGTTGCTGCATTTTCAGGATTGTATCCAGCTTGAACTGCCAGTGTTGAAATATGTAGTTTTGAAGTTGTCATAATGTCTAATTTTAATAAGCTTTTTTACTTAAACCAAAAGCTTAGCATCTGGTTTTAATTCATTAAGATTCCTTTTATCGCAATTCCTTGAATTGGATTTTATATTAGGATAAAATTTTGGGAAATAAGGGTAGAATAGCGCTTAGCGCATACTCGATTTTGAAAAAGCTAAACAATACGATACAGCATGTTTACAATGATGTGCTTTTTGCACTTCATTAAAATTTACGATTAGTAATTTTCTGTAGTTTTTCATTTTTATAGTTATAATTTCCCATACAAAACAGTTGTTGGGTTAGGTGTTAGCACCTTTCCTTTTTGGGGGAAGGTTGCTAGGGCCTCACGGAGCCTAATCTCTTAGCCCTTCTTTATAACATCAACCATTAGATCGAGTATTGAATATGCAAAGATAAGGTCAATTTATTTATATCAAAATTTTTTTATGTGGAATTGTGATGAATAAGAGGTTTTTAGGACATAGATGTTCAAAATAGGCCGAAGAAAACAATATCATGCCAAAACATTCAACGGGTTCTTTTGGGCTAAATGAATTACATCATCAAATAAAGCGGTTTGATAAAAGTATTCAGACCAAAGGGAAATTTATTTTTCAATAATATCTTAAAAATGTTAAATTTGTTAAAAATGATACCTATGTATAGATATTTAATTGTTGTTGTAATATTTTTGGTTTCACTTCATGCTTTTTCACAGTCGTCGGAAACGTATAAGGGGGAAACTGTGAATGTGCGCGATGCTGAGAATAAAAAACAAGGTGTTTGGGTAATACTTGATAAAAGAGGGGTGCTTGAAGAGCGGGGTGAATATATCAACAATAAAAAAGAAGGCCTTTGGAAAGGATATTACCCGAGTGAAAAAATCAAACATGAAATTACGTATAAAAGAAACCGGCCCGATGGTCCTGCAAAATTTTATTATGAAGATGGTAAAATTTCGGAGCAAGGTATCTGGAAAATTAATAAATGGGTTGGCGAGTATAAGTACTATCATACCAATGGAAGTTTAGCCTACGATTGGAAATACAATAAAACGGGAAGGCGTACCGGAGAGCAAAAATACTATTACGATGATGGTTCACTCATGATTCAGGGTGATTGGACTGAGGGCAAGAAAAAAGGGGTACTTACCGAGTTTCATCGTGATGGCAGTATTAAATCGGAAATGAATTTTGTTGAAGGCAAAGTGCAAATTTCATCAATAAAAGAATATCAAGTTGCCGAAAAACCAGCTGCCCGAAAATCTGCGCCAAATACCCAAAAGGTAAGCCCAAAAAAGAGTTCTGGGGATTCTCCGGGAGTGTTTACTCAAACCGGCTACTTTAAAACGTATAATGAGTTTAAAAAAATTGACCGTGAAGGCGATTTTGTGAATGGCAAACTTATGGAAGGGAAAAGGTTTTTATATAACGACAATGGCGACCTGGTAAAAACAATTGTTTACAAGGGCGGTAAAGCAGTGGAGGCAATTGAGCCCCATCCTTAAACATTCAAACCCTTCTTTCAATAATTAACCCAAAACTGGTTAAAATTCTTGCAATATTTCAAAGAATAATTTTTAGCTTTGCAGCTTCTTTATTAGGTATTTATGCAAATTGGAGGTGTTTTTATATAAAACATCCTTTACATTAATAATTTTATAGCAGTCCATAGTTAATCGTCTTAAAAATGGATATTAGGTTGCATACTGCCAACTGAAGACATATTTAAAAATGAGGTTCAAGGTTATCACTAAATGGTTAAAAAATTGATAGCAGTACCTTTAATAACAATAGTTTATGCAGCATAAAATTTTCATTTACAATACACTAACACGTAAAAAGCAAGAGTTTGTTCCGCTAATAATAGGTAAACTTGGGTTGTATGTTTGCGGGCCAACTGTTTATGGTGATGCACATTTAGGTCATGCGCGTCCGGCCATTACTTTTGACGTAGTTTCACGATACTTTAGCCACATTGGTTATAAGGTTCGGTATGTTCGTAATATTACCGATGTGGGTCATCTAACGGATGATGTTGCCGAAACCGGGGAAGATAAGATTTCGAAAAAAGCCAGATTAGAACAATTGGAACCTATGGAAGTGGTACATCAGTACACTGAGAGCTATCATGATAGTATGCGTGCTTTAAATGTAAAATCACCAAGTATAGAACCTCGTGCAACAGGCCATATTATTGAACAACAAGAGATGATCCGCAAATTGTTGGAGCTTGGGTTTGCTTATGAGGCCAACGGATCTGTCTATTTCGATGTACTAAAATATAATGAGAAATATCCGTACGGAACATTATCGGGACGTAAGGTCGATGAATTGTTGGAAAACACCCGTGAGCTTGACGGTCAGAGCGAGAAACGTAACAGCTACGATTTTGCACTTTGGAAAAAAGCCACACCGGAACATATTATGCGCTGGTCATCGGAGTGGAGTGAGGGTTTCCCAGGTTGGCATATGGAATGTTCAGCCATGAGTACAAAATACTTAGGAAAAAAATTTGATATTCATGGTGGAGGAATGGACTTGGTTTTTCCGCATCATGAGGCTGAAATTGCGCAATCAACAGCAGTGCACGGGCACGATTCGGCGCAGTGTTGGATGCACAATAATATGATTACCATTAATGGACAAAAAATGGGTAAATCGCTAAATAATTTCATTAATTTGGATGAATTGTTTACCGGAACCCATGAACTGTTAGAACAGGCATACAGCCCAATGACTATTCGCTTTTTTATATTAATGGCTCATTATCGGGGAACGATTGATTTTAGCAACGAAGCATTGCAAGCTGCTGAAAAGGGACTAAACAGACTTTTATCTGGTATTGAAACCCTTTCGAAAATAAAAGCCAGCAGCGAAAACACCCTTGATGTTGAAAAACTCACAAACAAATGTTATGAAGCCTTAAATGACGATTTTAATACTCCAATTTTGCTTTCACAACTTTTTGAAGGAGTGAAAAGCATAAATTCTATTGCTGCTGGAAATGAAAAAATTGATACCGCCGGCTTAGATGCTTTAACGAAATTGTTTCATAATTTCACCTTTGATATTTTGGGGTTAAAGTCAGAAGAGGAAGATGTAAAAGATGGCAATGACTTGTCGGGAGTTTTAATTGAAATGCTGCTTAATATGCGTATTGCAGCCAAAGAAAACAAAGACTGGGCCACTGCCGACAAAATTCGTAATCAATTAACTGAAATGGGTATTGTAATTAAAGATACCAAAGACGGTTTTGAATGGGAGATAAAATAATTTGTCAATTAACCCAAAACATGAAGCTGTTTTAATTTTAAAGGGCTTCAAATTATCAAACTAATTGCTATTTTTGCCGATCAAAAATTAAGAAAATAATAACATGAGTGAATTAAGAAGAACTAAAATTGCAGATGTGCTAAAACGTGATGATTTTGGTGCACAAGTGTGTGTGAAAGGTTGGGTAAGAACCAAGCGAGGAAGTAAAAATGTAGCTTTTATTGCACTTAATGACGGTTCTATAATTCATAATGTTCAGGTTGTAGCCGATCGTGAAAAAATTGATGATTCAATACTCGATAGAATTCACACGGGAGCATCGCTTTCAATTGTTGGATTGCTTACCGAGAGCCAAGGCTCAGGACAAAATGTTGAGGTTATTGCCGACACTATTGAAGTTTTAGGCGAGGCAAATCCTGATGAATACCCCTTGCAACCTAAAAAACATAGTTTGGAGTTTTTACGCGAAAAGGCACATTTACGCTTCCGCACCAACACATTTAGTGCGGTATTCCGTATACGTCATGCCATGGCATTTGCTATTCATGAGTTTTTTAACGGTAAAGGTTTCAAGTACATGCATTCACCAATAGTAACAGGTTCGGATGCTGAAGGTGCAGGTGAAATGTTTCAGGTTACCACCCTTGACATGAAAAACCCACCAAAAACAAAAGAAGGTGAAATTGATTATAGCCAAGACTTTTTTGGTAAGGAGACGAACTTAACCGTATCGGGTCAGCTTGAAGGCGAATTGGCAGCATTAGCTTTGGGCGAAGTTTACACATTTGGACCAACGTTTCGTGCCGAAAACTCAAACACTTCACGCCACTTGGCCGAGTTTTGGATGATTGAACCTGAAATGGCATTTTACGATATTCATGACAACATGGATTTAGCAGAGGAGATGCTAAAATACTTGGTGAAATACGCATTAGATAATTGTAAAGACGATCTTGAATTTTTGGAAAAACGTCTTCTCGATGAGGAAAAATCTAAGCCTGAAAAAGATCGTTCAGAACATGCGCTTATTGAGAAACTAGAGTTTGTTCTTGTAAATGATTTTGAGCGCTTAACATATACAGAAGCAGTTGAGGTTTTAAGAAATTCAAAACCAAATAAAAAAGGTAAATTCCAATATCCTGTGGAATGGGGTATTGATTTACAAAGTGAGCACGAACGTTTTTTAGTAGAGAAACATTATAAAAAACCAGTAATTTTAACAGATTACCCTCGCGATATTAAGGCATTTTACATGAAGCAAAATGACGATGGTAAAACTGTTCGTGCTATGGATGTTCTATTTCCGGGAATTGGTGAAATTATTGGGGGTTCGCAACGTGAAGAGAGCTATGAAAAATTATTGGCACGAATTGAAGAGATGGGAATTCCTAAAAAAGATCTGTGGTGGTTTCTTGAAACACGTAAGTTTGGTACGGTTCCTCATAGTGGTTATGGCCTTGGTTTTGAGCGAATGATGTTATTTGTAACAGGTATGGGTAACATACGCGACGTAATACCTTTCCCAAGAGCAGCTAAGACTGCTGAGTTTTAATGGCGAATTGTACACGTGCAATTCTTTTTCTAAAATAAACATCAAATTAAACAGTGTTAAAGGGCATGCAACCAAAGCATGTCCTTTTTCATTTACATAATATTTTTTGTGGCACGAAATATGCTAAGGTCATGAGTATTTTCAGTATCTTGCACTTACATTAATCAATAGATAATAGAAGCGTATTTGGAATGTTAAAGCAACGTTTACAACATAAATTATTACAAAAGCTTTCACCTCAGCAAATTCAATTGATAAAGCTGCTTGAAATTCCTACTATGCAGTTAAATCAGAGGGTTAAAAAAGAGTTGGAGGAAAATCCAGCCTTGGAAGAAGGGGCTGAAGTTGATTTTGATAACCAGAATGAAGACGAAATAAAAGAAGAAAAAGAACAGGATGAATTCTCGATTGAAGATTATTTAGCTGATGAAGATGATACCCCCTCCTATAAATTACGTGCCAGTAACTATTCAAAAGATGAGGAGCGTAAAGAAGTACCTTTTTCACTAGGTTCAACTTTCCATGAAAGTCTTATAGCACAGCTAGGGTTAAGAGTAATATCAGATTTCAACCGTAAATTGGCTGAGTATATTATAGGAAATATTGATGATGATGGTTACCTGCGAAGAGATTTGGAGGCAATTGTTGATGATTTGGCTTTTACGCTTAATATAGATACTACAGAAGAGCAATTAAAGGAAATATTAGCCATTATTCAAGATTTTGATCCTCCCGGTGTTGGAGCTGTTGATTTACAGCAATGTTTACTTATTCAAATTAAAAGAAAAAGAAATGGAAGTAGCAGTGTAAAATTGGCTACGGAAATTTTGCAGGATCATTTCACTGAATTTGCCCGCAAGCATTACGATAAAATTATTGGAAGATTAAATATTACTGAAGATGATTTAAAAGATGCTCTTGATGAAATACTAAGGTTAAATCCAAAACCAGGAGGAAGTTATTCCGATCCGCGTGATCAAACCAACAGGCCAATTATTCCTGATTTTGTATTAGAAAACTACGATGGAGAACTTGAATTGTCGTTAAATGAACGAAATGTTCCCGATTTGCGTTTAAGCAAGGCCTACAATGATATGCTTGAACAATTTGGCAATAAAAAAGCAAAAAAAAATAAACAAGATAGAGAAACCATAACTTTTGTGAGGCAAAAGCTTGATTCAGCAAAATGGTTTATTGATGCCATTAGGCAAAGACAATTAACCTTGCTTTTAACCATGGAAGCAATCATTGAATATCAAGGTGAATATTTTCAAGAAGGAGATGAAAAGAAACTTAAACCGATGATATTGAAAGACATTGCTGATGTTACGAATCTCGATATTTCAACAATTTCACGAGTAGCAAACAGTAAGTACATTCAAACCGATTTTGGTATTCTTTCATTGAAATCATTCTTTTCCGAAGCTATGCAAACCACAAGTGGTGAAGAAGTATCAGCACGTGAGGTAAAAAGTATTCTGGAAGATGCCGTTGGTGGTGAGGATAAGCAAAAACCTTTAACGGACGAAAAACTCACCAAGATTTTGCAGGAAAAAGGATATATGATAGCTCGAAGAACAGTAGCAAAGTATCGTGAACAACTTGATATTCCTGTTGCACGATTAAGAAAGGAATTATAAGCGGTCAAGCTGGTTTTGCAATTAGTTAATCTAAAATTTCAGTTTAATTAACCTACGAATTGTTATTTCTTTTATACCTTGTCACACAAAATATTATTCCATGACAAAGAAAGTATTCAAGCTTCTGTCTTTTGTTTTGCATCCTGTATTTATACCTTTAATAGGTGTTTTACTGATATTTAGCATGAGTCATTTGGCACTATTACCATTCGAATCGAAAAAAGCAATTGTTTATTTGGTTGCTATTGTAACCGTTTTTTTCCCTTTGGCAATTATCCCAATTTTGTATTATCAAAAAATTATAACAGGTGTACAAATGTCAACAAGGCGAGAACGGCTTGTACCTATGTTTATAACATCGCTATTCTACCTTTTTGGATATTATATTCTTAATAGATATTCGGCACCCTTTATTCTTCAACAGTATATGCTCGCAGTTTTTATAAGTGTATTGGTAGCATCGGTAATAAATATTGGTTGGAAAATAAGTCTGCATATGATAGGTATTGGAGGGTTAATTGGTTTACTCTCATCGCTCGAGCATTTATACGGTTTGCATGTTAATTGGGTATTAATGATGGCTATTTTGGTAGCAGGAATTATTGGTACTGTAAGATTGTATTTGAAAGAACACGATGCACAGCAAATTTATGGTGGCTTTATGATAGGATATGCTTTAAACTTTGGGGTAATAGTTTTATTTAATTTGTAATTTATTACTATGTCAAAAAAAAAGAAACAAACTTTGAAGAAGAAGAGTGGAAAAAACTCATCATTCAATAAAAAGACACTAATAAGTAAAATACTTCAGCTATTTAATGAAGAACCGGGTAGGTCTTTAAATTACCGACAGTTATCAAGTCTGTTATTAATTAAAGATTCAGAGACAAAGCGACTGATAAATAGCTGCTTAATGGAATTATCGCAGCAAGGCGATTTAATAGAAATTCACCGGGGAAAGTTTAAACTTAAATCGCAAGGGGCATACATTACCGGGCGAGTTGATTTAACGGCACGAGGATCGGCTTATATAGTTTCCGATGAAATAGAAAAAGATGTATTTGTTGCCTCAAAAAATCTGAATCATGCCTTGCATCACGATTTAGTGAAAGTTTACGTGTATGCCTTAAAAAGGCGCAATCATGTTGAAGGCGAGGTGGTTGAAATCGTTAAACGTCACCGTGAGGTTTTTGTAGGTGTTGTTGAGATTTCAAATCATTTTGCATTTTTAGTGCCTGAACGAAATCAATTACCACACGATATATTTATTCCGCTTGACAAACTTAATGATGCCAAACAGGGACAGAAAGCAATTGCGAAAATTATTGAATGGCCCGAACGACAGAAAAACCCCATAGGTGAAATTGTTGATGTTTTAGGGATGCCGGGAGAGAATGAAGTAGAAATGCACTCCATTTTAGCCGAATACGGTTTGCCATATGAGTTTCCTGAAAAAGTACTGGAAGCAGCAGAAATAATTCCTGATGAAATATCAAAAGAGGAGATAGGCAAGCGTCGCGATTTTAGAGACACAACTACTTTTACCATTGACCCATTTGATGCGAAAGATTTTGATGATGCCTTATCGTATAAAAAATTGGAAAATGGCAATATTGAAGTGGGTATACACATTGCCGATGTAACACATTATGTAAGGCCAAATACGATACTTGAAAAAGAGGCATATTCACGTGCAACTTCTATTTATTTAGTTGATAGGGTTGTACCCATGCTTCCAGAAAGGCTTTCTAATGTAATTTGTTCATTACGACCCAATGAAGAAAAGTTAGTTTTTTCAGCCGTTTTCGAATTGGATGCAAAGGCTCATGTTGTGAACCAATGGTTTGGGAAAGCCATAATAAATTCCGATCGAAGATTTTCTTACGAAGAAGCTCAAGAAGTTATAGAAACAGGGGAAGGGGATTTAAAAGATGAAATTCTAACATTGCACAATCTTGCCAAAAAACTAAGATCAAAAAGATTTCAGAGTGGTTCAATAGCATTTGAACGCAGCGAAGTTAAATTTGAGCTCGATGATCAAGCTCGACCGGTTGGAGTTTATTTAAAGGAAAACAAAGAGAGTAACCAGCTTATTGAAGAGTTTATGCTATTGGCCAATAAAAAGGTGGCCATGTTTATTGGTAAACCCGATGGCAAAAAAACGGTAAAAACCTTTGTTTATCGTATTCACGATGAGCCCAATAAAGAAAAATTAGGAGCATTCTCCTTTTTCATTAAACGCTTTGGCTATCAGGTTCAAACCCAATCGCCTAAAAAAATTGCGGAGAGTATGAACCAATTGTTACTTGATGTGCGTGGAAAGAATGAACAAACTGTAGTGGAGACTTTAGCTATTCGCACAATGGCTAAGGCCATATATTCAACAAAAAATATAGGTCATTACGGATTGGCTTTTGACTATTACTCTCATTTTACTTCTCCCATACGCCGATATCCAGACATGATGGTACATCGTATGCTTGAGCATTACTTAGAAGGAGGAAATTCTTATTCTCAAGATGAGTACGAAGATATGTGTAAACATACATCGGATATGGAGCAATTGGCAGTTAATGCTGAGCGTGCCTCCATAAAATTTAAGCAAGTAGAATTTATGAAAGATAATGTGGGTGAGGTATTCGACGGTGTAATTTCTGGCGTTACGCAATGGGGCTTATATATTGAGCTAATTGCTAACAAATGTGAGGGAATGGTTCCGGTGCGTACACTTACCGATGATTATTATGAATACGACGAAGCTGAATTTGCTTTAATTGCAGAACGAAGTAAAAAAAGATATACAATGGGTGATGAGGTGAAAATCAGGGTTGTATCAGCTAATTTGACAAAAAAACAGCTCGATTTTGAAATGGTTTCTGAATAAATAAATTAACAAATACAATATTTGGCATAGCATTTGGTTATAGGTATTAGCAATGCAAAAAAAATGCAATGCTCTGCTTTATTATTAAAAAGGCTGCTCTCAAATGAGGCAGCCTTTTATAATTTTATGATAGGGTATTTTTTAAAGTTGTTTTTTTTAATTCAGCAAGTTCTTTTTCAAGGGCACTGATTTTATCATTTAGCAGAGGTAATTTCCTAAAATAAACATACGATTTATTAAAATCGCGAATATCAAAAGATGGAGCGCCCATTTGAATAGCACCTACTTTTCTAATATTACCAGAAACACCCGATTTACCTGCAAGTTTAACATCATCGGCAACAGTTATGTGTCCGGTAATAGCTACTTGACCGCCAACCATACAGTTTCTTCCAACTTTGGACGAACCTGCAATGCCCGATTGTGCAGCCATAACAGTGCTTTCGCCTACTTCAACATTGTGTGCAATTTGAATTAGATTATCAAGTTTAACCCCTTTTCTTAAAATTGTACTACCCATTGTTGCACGGTCAACGGTTGTGTTTCCACCAACTTCAACATAATCTTCAAGAATAGCATTCCCTATTTGCGGTATTTTTTTGTAATTGGCAGTGTCAGTCGGAGCAAAACCAAATCCATCGGAACCAATAATTGCGCCTGAATGGATAGTAACATGTTTGCCAAGAATACAATCGTGGTAAACTTTTGCACCAGCATATAATATTGTATTATCGCCAATAGTTACATTATCGCCAACATATACCTGAGGATAGATTTTTACATTTTTGCCAAGCGTAACATTTTTGCCAATATAAGCAAAGGCACCAACATACAGTCCCTCTTCGTATTTGCAGCTTTCGTGAATATGGCTCGGTTGTTCAATACCCATTTTTACCTCATACATGGATTCGGCGACCATTTCAAGTAAGGTAGCAAAGGCTTCGTAAGCATTGTCAACATATATTAATGTGGCAGTAACATCTTTTTCAGGCTTAAAATCGTTGTTAACTAAAACCGCCGATGAATTTGTATTGTAGATATGGGGAGTATATTTTGGGTTAGCTAAAAAAGCTAATGTCCCAGACTTACCATCCTCAATTTTTGCAACATCGCTTACCTTTACTTCACCGTCACCTTCAACGCGTCCTTTTAAAAATTCCGCTATCTGATTTGCTGAAAATTCCATATATATTTATTTAGCTTATAAAGTTAGATTTTTAGGGTAAAAATTAAATAATACCCAACTTCCGTTGTATTAATTTTGGCAAATCTATAAAACAAAAGGGAATATTTATTAAATATTCAGTTGAATAAACAAGATTTATGATGTAGAACTATAAATTATCTATATTAACCTCTTTTGGAAAACATAAAAAGTATTTACTCACAGTTCCGGAAAGAGCTTTAATATTTAACATGTCAGCAATATTCACTATTTCGGTTATTTTGCCATCTTTTTCTTTAATCAAAATTTTGTCAGTTTCTTGCTTATAGGCACTGTTTTCAATGGTGTCTGATTTTACAAAATACTCAATATCATACAAAGGAATATCAAGTTTTTCAGCCGTTTTCTTTTTTACCTTTTTTATTAGATTTTCATCAAAAGGGGCATCCCCAATTATGTTTCTAAAAAGTTTTCGGTTTATGAAGTTCTTACATAGCAAAGAAAGTACTTTGTCGCTATGGTTTGTCCAAACTTTTATTGACGAAACCAGATCCGTATCATCCAAAAGAGCAAAAGTTTCTAAAATACTTAAGCCATCGTATTTTTTATTATTGATGTTAAAATCTGACGTAAGTTCAAACTAATTTCAGAGGGACAGAAAATAAAGATACATAAATTTCAACTACAAGATTTCAATTTCCAAATTAAGATAATAACATGAGATTGTTGATTTAAATATTACTATCC
>JAQICC010000074.1 GCA_027858735.1 Salinivirgaceae bacterium | reverse complement strand
AGGCTGACCTAGGAATTGTTGGTTTTCACATTTTGAGTAGCCTGCCCCGATTATTTCGGGGAAACGAAAAGTATGAAAACCTTACAAGACCTCAGTCGATTGAGCAGATTTGCGATAGCAAATCGCTCAATTTGGGTACAAGTACCCCAAGCTTATTACTCTACTTTTACACCTAACATTTTCATGTCTTCAAAAAACTCAGGGTATGTTTTATTTACACATTCAGTCCCTGAAATTTTAATAGCCCCTGCTGCATTAAAGGCTGCCAAGGTTAAAGCCATTGCAATTCTATGATCGTTGTGAGCAAAAACATCACCACCTTGAATGTTTCCTCCTTTTATTAACATTATATCATTCTCAAATTCAATAGATACCCCTATTTTATTAAACTCATTCTTTAAGGCTTCTCCTCTATTGCTTTCTTTATGTAATAATCTATGAACGCCACTTATTCTTGTTGTTCCCTCGCAATTTGCCGCTAAAGCTGTAAGTACTGGAAACAGGTCTGGGCAATGCAAAGCATCAAATTCAAAAGCTTGTAGCTGTTTTGGTCGCTTAATTATTATGGTATCATCATCAATTTCAATTTCAGCACCAGCATCGCGCAAAGCTTTCATAACAGCCATATCGGCTTGAGTTGACGTTGATGTAAGCTTTGTAACCATAATATTGCCACCAATTGCTCCTGCAACAAGTAACCCGGCAGCTCCGCTCCAATCACCTTCAATAAAATATGTACCCGCATTGTAATTCTGGCTACCTTGTATGGTAAATACTTTATAATCTGAATGTTCAATTTTGCCACCAAATGATTCAATTGCTTTTAAAGTCATATCAATATAAGGAATACTCATAAGGTTATTCACCTTTAAAGTACTATTACCTTGAGCTTTAGGTAAAGCAATTAATAAGCCCGATAAAAATTGCGAGCTTAAACTACCATCAAGTTCAGCCGAGCCTGTTTTCAAGGGGCCTTGAATTTTCAAAGGAGGAAAACCGTCGTTTGTTTCAGTACCAACACCTAATTGATTCAATGTACTTGTCATAAAATCAGCAGGTCGCTTTAACAAAGAACCTTCTGCTTGCAATTCAACCTGATGGGAATAAAGACTCACAATTGGTGCAAACAAACGGATTGCCAGACCTGATTCACCGCATAGCAACTTTGTTGGCTTAACCTCTTTATTTGGAATAACAGAAATAAACTCACCATTATCATACACCTTACATCCAAAACTCGAAGCTATATTCAAACCTGCCAAGGCATCGTCACAGCGTGATGGATTTTCAATAATGGTCTCACCATCAGCCAATACCGATAAAGCAATGGCACGTTGCATAAAACTTTTTGACGCTGGAGCCTTAACTTCTCCTTTAATTTTTGATGGATGTATTACTTTAATCATGGGTTTAAATAAATTGTTTTATATATCTGATTATAATATATTTAAAATTGTATTCATTTCGCTTTCGGTAATTTGGCCTGGAGCAGTAACTTCTTCCGAATCGCAACTTACAAAGGTAAACGGAGCTCCCAATTTTAAAGCTGCAACGCGCGATATGTTACCCAGTTTACCCATTCCTAAGGCCAACATAGGGTAATTATAGGAATATAGAGACAATAGATTTGTAATGTCGGTTTGCTTATTGACCCTAGTTGCCAGTTTTACAAGCTCAGCACCTTTTGATATACATTTTTCAATAATCGCTGTTAACTCTCTTAAATCAGGAGTCTCTTCATAATTGTGGTACGAGATAATAACAGTGCACCCATGAATTTTTGCTTTTTCAATTAAAGGTTCTGTAAAACTGTTCTCTGATTCCAGTTCAAGATCAATCCACTTTGCTCCGCCTTCAATTGCAGCTGATAATAGCTGTGTCCTTTCGGCATCAGTATTATTTTCAACACGACATGTGGCAATCAAATTATTATGACTTTGAAAAAGCATTTTAACTTCCTCGACAGAAAGACCGGTCTTTTCAATGCGTATTTCTGCCATTTCAGCCCCATTAAGAAGCTCTTTTACTTTTTCAAACCCTTCAACCGCTATCGATCTACAAAGCATTGTAATGCGTTTAATTAAGGTTACAGTTCAATTTTCTTTAGTTCTTCAATAGATATTAACTCCAGGCTAACGTCTCCTATCCCATGCATCAGAACAAAATGTATTTCATTGCCTTCGCGTTTTTTATCCATCAACAAAGCTTCAAGTATCTCTTCGTGTTTTTCAGTTACCATTATTGGTAAATTCAGTGCTTTAAGCAAATTAACTACTCTCTGGTAATCATTCGCAGTAATGGTTCCTCTATTTAGCGAAAGCTTTGCTGAAATAGCTAAGCCAATACTTACTGCATTTCCATGCGCTACACCTAAAACCTTCTCAACTGCATGTCCGTAGGTGTGGCCCAGATTCAGTTTTCGACGTTCTCCTTTTTCTTTTTCATCTTTGTTTACAATTCCGGCTTTAATTCTCACAGAATTTGCGACCAAAGCTTCAATAAAATCGGTTTCAATATTCAATGCTTTCTCAATATTATTTTCAAGTTTTTCAAACATTTCAGCATCTGAAATAAGAGTGTGTTTAACAATTTCAGCAAAACCACAGTTTAAATCTTCAGTACTTAGGGTTTTTAACATTTCTTGATCGCACAAAACAAAGCTGGGTTGGTTAAATACTCCAACCATGTTTTTAAAGCCTTTGAAATTTACTCCATTCTTGCCTCCTACACTAGCGTCAACCTGTGATAGCAATGTGGTTGAAATAAACCCAAACTCAATACCGCGCAAATAAATTGAAGCTGCGAAACCGCCAATATCGCAAATGATACCACCACCAACGGCTAAAAGAAACGTGCTTCTATCAGCATTTAAATCAAGCAATTGCCCCATTATATTTTCAATGGTGCTTAGCGTTTTATTTTTTTCAGTTTGTCCAATTTCAATAATTGGATAATCTTCAAAATATTTACCATAAAGCCCGCGAACCTTATCATCCATTAAAACAATAACTTGTTTATTGGGTAGGTAGAGCTTGTAATTATGAAAGCTTTCCCCTATAAGTAAGGTTGAATTCGATAGCGAGCCTTGAATTTCTAATTTTTCCATTTTAATATTTGCTTGGTCGAAATAGCAAGACCTGAGAGGTTTAATATCGTAATATTGAACCTCTCAGGTTTGAATAGGAATTTAGTCTTCGTTCATTACTTTTTCCTGCTTATTAATTGATTCTTGGTGAATCGATTTAAATATTTGTGCAATAAAATCATCACTTAAATCAACATTTTTACCCTTTTCCAATGTTTTATCTAAAATCTCCTGCCATCGATCGGGTTGAAGAATGGTAATATTGTTCGTTTTTTTATACTCCCCAATTTTTTCAGCAACTTGCATGCGTTTTTCAAGAATGGCAAGTAATTCATTATCAAAGGTATCAATCTGAAGTCGTAAATCTTCAAGCGAATCTAAATTTACATTAGCTTCAATTTCACGGTGACGTATCACTAAATTTCCAAGTAAGGTTTTTAATGTCGCAGGAGTAATTTGTTGACTTGCATCGCTCCATGCTTTATCAGGATTGCAATGTGTTTCAATAATTAAACCGTCGTAGTTTAAATCTAGTGCTTTTTGTGCAATTTCTTCAAGAATATCCCGGCGGCCTCCAATATGACTTGGATCAACGATCATTGGTAATCCCGGCATTTTTCTACGAAGCTCAATGGGTAATTGCCATTGTGGAATGTTACGGTACCTTGTTTTATCGAAGGTAGAGAATCCACGATGAATTGCTCCTACTTTCGTAATACCAGCACCTTGAATACGCTCTATTGCTCCCATCCAAAGGTCAACGTCAGGATTGACCGGATTTTTCACAAATACCGGAATATCTACACCCTTTAAGGCATCAGCAATTTCTTGCATGGCAAAAGGATTGGCAGATGTACGAGCACCTATCCAAATTATATCAACACCCATTCTTAAGGCTTCGTAAACATGCTTAACATTTGCAACTTCAGTAGAAACCTTCATTCCAACTTCTTGCTGCACCAAACGCATCCATTCTAAGCCAATACTACCAACACCTTCAAAGGAATTTGGGCGCGTGCGAGGTTTCCAAATTCCAGCCCTAAAAATCTCAATTCCCTGATCTTTTAATTGTCTGGCAGTATCCAATACCTGCTCTTCCGATTCGGCGCTACAAGGACCTGCTATAACTAGCGGTCTTAGATCGTGTTCAAAACCCCAACCATCAAAAGGATGTTTTAATATTGCATTCATAATTATATGCTGTTAAATTTATTTGCTTATTTAAATAATACACGTTTTATTTTATTTGATTCCGTTATTAATTTATGAACCTTTTCGTTTTCATCGTTTTCTATATAATCACGAAACTGCTGTAATTTATTAATATAAGTATCTAAAACAGTGGTAACGTTCTCTTTGTTCTGATTAAAAATAGGTGTCCACATATCGGCCGAACTCTTTGCTAAACGCACTGTGCTATCGAATCCTCCGCTAGCAAGATCAAATATGTGTTTCTCATTTTTTTCTTTCTCAAGCACCGTTAAAGCTAATGCAAATGAACTTATATGAGAAATGTGTGAAATATAGGCTGCATGCACATCATGATTAATGCTATTCATATATATAACACGCATATTTAACAATTCATACATGCGTTTTACTGCTGCAACAGCCCTAATATCACTGTCTTCGGTATCGCATAAAATAGTTGCCTTACTGTCGAACATACCAGAAACTGCTGCCCAGGGGCCCGAAAATTCGGTACCTGCCATTGGGTGACCAGCAACGTACTGCTTTCGCTTACTATGATATTTTACACGCTCAAGTAACGTTGATTTGGTTGAACACATGTCGGTAACAATCTGCTTATCAACTAAATCAAGCACTTTGGGTAAAAGATTAACAGTGGCATCAACCGGAATAGCCAAAATAACCATATCGGCTTGTTTTACAGCCGATTCCAAATCAGTAATTTCATCAACAAACCCAATATGGTGGGCTGCATTGGCGTTTATTTGGTCTTTATCAACACCAATTATTTTATCGGCAAAACCTCTTTTGCGTAAATCAATGGCAGCAGAGCCACCCATTAATCCTAGTCCAATAATTGTAAGTACCATTATTAGTAATATATTTTTCTATCTATTAAATGAAAGATTATCAATGCGTTCAATAGCATTTTTTAAAGTTTCAATTGAACTACAAAGTGAAATCCTCGCGTACTTAGCACCATTCGATCCAAAAATGGATCCTGGGGTAATAAATACGTTTGCTTCGTACAATATATAGTCACAAAATTCAAAAGTATGATCGTACGCCTTCGGAATTTTTGCCCAAACAAACATTCCGGTTTGCTTTTTATCATATTCTAGTCCAAGCATATCGAATAAGCTCCAAACCAATGCCCGTCGCTTTATATATTCTTTGTTAATGGTAGTATACCAATCTTTTTTCTCACCTAAAGCTATAGTTGCAGCCATTTGTAAAGGTTTATACATACCCGTATCAACATTGCTTTTTATTTTAAGCACATAATTAATATACTCGGCTTTACCCGCAAGCATACCCACTCTAAATCCAGCCATATTGTGCGACTTGCTAAGTGAGTTTAATTCAAGTGCAATGTCATTTGCACCCGGAATGCTCAATATGCTTATTGGATTATCATTTAAGATAAAACTATATGGATTATCGTTGCAAATTAATATGTTATGTTTTTTCCCAAATTCAATCAACTGCTGGAATAACTCCAATGAAGCAGGCTGACCTGTAGGCATATGGGGGTAATTCACCCACATTAATTTGACCTTCGTTAAATCAAGTTTTTCAAGGGCCTCAAAATCCGGATACCAATTGTTCTCCGATTTTAAGTCATAATCTATAACTTCAGCTCCCACAATAAGTGAAACAGCCCTGTATGTAGGATATCCTGGATTTGAAATTAAAACCTGATCTCCCGGATTTAAAAAGGCCATTGAAATATGCATAATACCCTCCTTTGAACCAATCAGAGGAAGTATTTCGGTATTACTATCCAAATTTACCTGATAGAAAGTATTATACCATTCTGCAAAAGCTAGTCGCAATTCTGGTAATCCATTATAGCTTGGATAACCATGATTAAGCGGGCATTCAATACCAGAAATAAATGCGTCTAAAGCTGGTTTTGGTGGAAGCATATCAGGATTACCAATGCCAAGATTTATGACATTCTTACCCTCCTTATTCATTTGGGCGATCTCTTTAAGCTTTTGAGAAAAATAATACTCTTGAACCAATTGGGTTCTGTCTGCTGGTTGTATCATATTACTGATGATGAATGTTTTCTAAAGTTTCAATACTGTACTTATATTCTCCTAGTATTTTTAAATCAACTACTAATGGTTTTATAGCGGTTAATCCCTGAGTGTATTTTTCGTATTTATCAAAGGCCAAATCAACATAAAAGAAATATTGAAATTCCTTTCCAACTATCGGCATCGATTGTATTTTAGTTAAATCTAAATCATAAAATGCTAATACACTTAAAACTTGCGACAATCGCCCTTGATAATTAGGTAAACTAAAACAAATAGAAGCTTTACTAATATCTTGTGTATTATTGTTGTTATTTTCTTGGTGTGTAAGTATTAAAAACCTCGTATAATTTCTTTTGTTGGTTTCAATACCCGGAGCTAGAATTTCAAGACCATACATTTCAGCTGCTAAATCGCTGGCAATAGCTCCTTTTCCTACCAGCTTTTTTTCTTGAATTTTTTGTGCACTTAAAGCTGTATCAACTGATTCAACCAATTTAATATCGGGATAGTTTTTAAAAAACTTACGCGATTGAGCTATAGCCATATAATGCGAGTGCACTTCGGTTAAATCCTCAATTTTTTGGCCCGATAAGGCTATTAAATTCTGCTTTATGCGTAAATATTCCTCACCAATTATTTTCACTACCGATTCTTTCAATAGTACATAATTAGGTATCAAACTGCCTGCCACAGTATTTTCAATGGCCATTATACCAAAATCAATCTCTTTATTGGCAATTAGAGTGGTAATATTCTCAAAAGTCTCACACGGCACTACATCAATGTCTTCAGCAAAATAGTTACGTGCTGCTATTTCATGAAAAGCTCCTGCTCCACCTTGGATAGCAACTTTTATTTTTTGCGCTTGTGTTGATTCGCTTTCTGCCATTTACATATTAATAAAAAAACCCCGCTAATTGCGAGGTTTTTATTTTTATATATTTACATTATTTACATGCATAAAAACCCCATTTTACTTCTCCAGAAATAAAAAAAGAAATAATAAAAAGAAGTATGTCGTACTGAGTTTTTCATTAATTGTATTTTTAACACAACAAAGATGGTGGTAATTTTTAAATAATCAAATTAATCGTCATATATTTTTAAGCAATTACTTATAAATTGACAACATTAGCACTTTAATATTTACGAATTATAATTAATTGGCTCATTTCTTTAATTATTGCACAGTTTTGATTTATCCGTTAATAACATTTTAAAAATAAGTTTTTAACTCTTTTATTTTCTATCTATATTTTCGAAAATTTAAATTAAACCTTATAGTAAAATGAGCGGATTCTTTGGTAGTATCTCAAAAAAGGATTGTGTTGCCGATGTTTTTTACGGTACCGATTATCATTCACATTTAGGAACAAAAAGAGCCGGATTGGCTTTCTTTTCAAAAGAAGATGGTTTTCAACGTGCCATTCATAGCCTTGAGGATGGTTATTTTAGAAATAAATTTGAAAACGATATTGCTAACTGGGATGCTACAAGCGGCATTGGAGTAATAAGTGATAACGAAGCCCAACCAATTTTAGTAACTTCCCATTTAAGACGCTATGCGGTAGCAACAGTCGCAAAAATTAATAATATTGATGAGCTTGAAACATACTTTACCGATCAACACCGAACTTTTTCAGAAACCAGTCAAG
Source organism: Salinivirgaceae bacterium (assembly GCA_027858735.1). Lineage (GTDB taxonomy): Bacteria > Bacteroidota > Bacteroidia > Bacteroidales > SZUA-534 > GH45. The sequence continues at coordinate 37,222 of JAQICC010000074.1, read as the reverse complement.
GTGGAATTAATCCAACGGAATTGGTGGCAATGTTAATATCGGAAGGAGATGATTTTTTATCGGGAATTGAGAATGTGTATAATAGAGTAAAAGGCTCTTGTTCTATGTTGATTATTACGCCAGACGAACTGATTGTTGCTAGGGATCAACTTGGAAGGACTCCTATAATTATTGGTAAAAAAGAAGGTGCTTTTGCTGCAAGTTTTGAAACTTGTGCTTTTTCAAATTTGGGTTTTGAAACTGACAAGTTTGTTGGCCCTGGTGAAGTTGTTCGAATTACTGCGGAAGGTCATGAGCAAATGCGCAAACCCGGTGACAAAATGCAAGTGTGTTCATTTTTATGGGTGTATTATGGTTATCCGCCATCGGTATATGAAGGTATTAATGTTGATGAATGCCGTTACAAATGTGGTGCAGCCCTTGCCGAAAGAGACGATTTAGAAGCTGATTTTATTGCAGGAATTCCCGATTCTGGAGTTGGACATGCTATGGGTTATAGCCATAAGAAAGGAGTCCCGTTAAAACGCCCTTATTCGAAATACACGCCAACATGGCCACGAAGTTTTATGCCACAGAACCAAAAAACCAGAGACTTGGTGGCTAAAATGAAATTGATACCCAATAAAGCACTTATTAAAGATGGCCGCGGAATTTTCCTTGATGACTCAATTGTAAGAGGAACCCAGCTGAAAGATAATGTACAAGACCTTCATGCTGCAGGAATAAAAGAGGTGCATATGAGAATTGCGTGTCCACCCCTTACCTATCCATGCGAATATTTGAACTTTAGCCGCTCGCGTTCAAATATGGATTTAGCTACATTGAAAGCCGTATATGAACTTGAAGGAAAAGAAGATATTAATATGAAAGAATATTCAGATAGTAGCACTGAAAAATATGCAGCTATGATTGAACAAATTCGCAAAACTTTGGATCTTACTTCCTTAAAATTTCAGAAACTTGATGATTTAGTTGAAGCTATAGGTTTACCTAAAGAAAAACTCTGCACGCATTGCTGGGATGGATCGAGTTACTGTTAGTCAAATTGCATTCTTAAACAAGAAAGCTCCAAAATTGTAATTTTGGAGCTTTTATTTTTAGAATGGTACGATGCTTAAATTAACAAATACAGAAGTATTTAGAATCCAAATTTGTATATAATCTTCTCCTTATAAGTTTCATTTGGTTTTAAAACTGCACTCGGAAAGTTTTCATGGTTTACGGCATCTGGAAAGTTTTGTGCTTCAATTGCAATTCCAGCATATTGAGTTAAAGGAATATTTGATTTACCCACATTAGTGCCATCGAAATGCATTCCTGTATAGATTTGAATACCCGGCTGAGTGGTAAATACTTCAATACTTCTCCCCGATTCTGGTTCAGATACTTTACATGCAAACTTTAAAGCTTCATTGCTTTCATTAATTACCCAATTATGATCAAGTCCTCCGACCAAATGAATTTGCTCATATTCACTTTTGATTCTGCGGCTTAATTTAGTTTCTTGTATAAAATCCATATCGGTATTAGCTACAGATCGAATTTCACCTGTTGGAATACCCATTTCGTTTATCGGTGTGAAGGAATTGGCATTAATTTCCAATCCATGATTAAAAATCTTTCCTCCACCTAATCCATTTAAATTAAAGTAGGGATGGCTGGTTAAATTAACTACCGTGGTTTTATCTGTAACACCCTTGATATCAATCAAAAATTCATTATCATTGTTTAAGGCATATATAATGGTTAAATGCAAATTACCAGGATATCCACCTTCTCCATCGACACTTAAATAACTAAGCTCATATGCCGATTCATATCCTTCAAGTTTTGATTCTTTAACCTCCCATATTTTGTTATTATAGCCATGAGCACCTCCATGAATATGGTTAGTTCGTTCGTTTTGATCCAATATATATTCTTTTCCTTCAAGTATGAATTTACCATTATCAACTCTATTGGCTAATCGTCCACAAATGGCTCCCATATAACCATCACCATTAATGGTTTCTTCCAATGTATCATATCCTAATGCAATATCAACATGCGAATCCTTATGGGGAATTTTAACCGATGTGATTCTAGCTCCTAAAGAGATAAAGTCAATTGTTACACCATTATTATTGCTCAGTTTGTATTGTTTTATGCTCATAATATTGTTGATTTGTTGTTTGGTACATAGTTAGTAAAATTCTTTTTTTTCAACGAATAAATTCGAATAAATAAAAAATCCCCTGCTTGAGGGGATTTTAATTTAACTTTTATTTTTTACCAAAATACGATATATAGTACTGCTATAATTAATAGCATTACATATGCACTTATATTGAATTTCTTTCCCGTTTTAAAGGTATCTGGCAACAATGGAATACCTTTAGGATCATCATCGCCTTCTCCAGTATTAAGTGACACACCAACAATTACAACCATTGTAAGTAGTAAGGTATAAAGCATTTGATCTAAAAATGGCATTTCAATGGGTAGGAATTTTAATGCTAAAGCTACAGGAATTGATGATAGCACACCGATAATAGCACCCTTAACATTTGTTTTCTTCCAGAATAGCCCCATTAAGAACACAGCTAAAATACCCGGACTAACAATTCCTGTATATTCCTGAATGTATTGAAACATTTGTGGTATTGACCCCATAGTGTTTGCAAGCAATGTCGCAATTGCCAAAGCAACAAGTACGGTTATACGTCCAGCCCCAACCAACTGTTTATTGCCGGCATTTTTATTAATATATGGCTTGTAAATATCCATAGTAAAAATGGTTGCTGTTGAGTTTAGCATTGATGCTAATGAAGAAACAATAGCTGCTGACAATGCTGCAACAACAAGACCTTTAAGTCCGACCGGAACAAATTTGCTAATTAGCCAAGGATAGGCTTTGTCATAATTAATAGCATCAGCTGCACCAAAAGCATCTTGGGCTGCTGCAATATTTTCGGCATACATTACTGATGCAATAATACCCGGTATTACAACTATTAAGGGCACAATTATTTTTAAAAATGCGGCAAAAGCGATACCTCGCTGGGCTTCTTTTAATGATTTAGCAGCTAAAGCACGCTGAATAATATACTGATTAAAACCCCAATAATATAAATTTGCAACCCACATTCCACCAATTAAAACGGCAACACCAGGAAGATTAGCGAATTCAGGATTATCTTTTTTAATAATCATATGAAATTTATCGGCTGCAACGTCGTAAATATGAGCTAAACCATTAAACGTACTTCCATCAGGAGTTACATGATTTAGTGCTATTACCGTTGTTACTAATCCACCAATTACCAAAAGAACCACTTGAATGACGTCTGTCCAGGCCACAGCTGATAACCCACCCCATACAGAATATGCTGCTGCAAAAAGAGCCAGACCTATCATAAATGGAATTATCGTGGTTCCGTCTCCTACTCCAAGTATGGTATCAAGAGCCTTTCCACCTAAGAATAATACAGACGTAAGGTTTACAAATACAAATAAGCAAATCCAGAATACTGCTAAAATGGTTTTTAAGGATGTGTTAAAACGTTTTTCAACAAATTCAGGAATGGTATAAAGCCCCTGCTTTATGAAAATTGGTAAGAAATATTTACCAACTATAATAAGGGTTATAGCTGCCATCCATTCGTACGAAGCAATGGCTAAACCAACAGCAAAACCAGAACCTGACATGCCAATGAATTGTTCTGCAGATATATTTGCAGCTATTAACGAGGCACCAATAGCCCACCAAGGTAAAGTTTTACCTGCCAAAAAGTAATCTTCAGCAGTTTTCTCTTCCCCCTTTTTATTTCTGGAAACAAAAAGTCCCACAGATAATATGACTATTGCGTAAATTGCAAATATTACATAGTCAATAAATGTAAAAGCTCCATTCATAGTATTAAATTTTGAAGTGTATAATTATGATTTTTAATTCATATTTTATTTAAAGTTTTGGTTCTCCTACCAATTTAGTGGGTGTTATTATAAGATGTACATATTTAGATTTTAAGGTCAACAGTTCTCAGTCTTCAGTCAATTTACCGACTGAGAACTGAAGACTGTCGACTATATCCCATTGATGAAAATGTACTATTTATAAGTTTTTCCATTAAATTCGTAGTAATACCAACGTTATAACTCAACTTTAACCGCTCCTTTTGAGCGAATAAATAATTTATGGCACTTGCCCTTACCGTAAACATGCTCCAAGGTTTTAATATATTCTTCAAGCATATCGTTGGGTACAAAAGCTTGTATAGTTCCTGCAAATCCTCCGCCATGAACACGCCAAGCACCTTTTCCTTTTAATACTTGCTCGCTCAAAGCTAATCCTAAAGCTACACCTTGTTCTTTGGGCTCATTATTGCAAAATACATTTTGATTGTACATGTAGGAACTGTATCCTGATTCAATAACCTTAGATAAAAAAGCCTCGAAATTATTATTTTCCAAATCGTTAACCTGATCAACGACCCTTTGATTATCACCTTGAAAGTGTAGAGCTCGCAATAATGCCCTATCTCCTACTTTTGCTCTAATTTCTGGAATAGCATCAATCATTTGATCCAGAGTGACTTCGCGAAGCACCTCTTTATTTAATTCATTTGCTACTGATCTCATTTCAACTGGTAAGGATGCATACTCGTCATTCAAATTGGCATGATTTCCACCCGTATCGGTAATTACAAGTGAAAATCCCGTTTTCATGAAATCAAAATTTAAGGCTTTTACTATAGGTGCTGAAGGATCTTCAAAATCAATAGTAATAAAACCACCTACAGAACAAGCGGTTTGATCCATTAAACCACATGGCTTTCCAAAGAAATTATTTTCGGCCCATTGACCAACTTTTGCGTTTTCAACAGCATCAAGTTTACCATCATTAAATAAATGGCTTATAATAGCACCTATTAAAACCTCAAATGACGCTGACGAGCTTAAACCAGAACCTTCAGGTACTCCACCCAAAATACAGGCATCAAAACCTCCAATTTTAAATCCCAATTCTTTTAATCTTGCGCAAATACCTTTAACCAAGGCCTCCGACGTATAAAATTTTGATTCATCAATCGTTAAATCTGATAAATCAACCATAAATTCAGGGTAACCTTCAGATGCAATTCTAATGGATTGCGTATTATTTTTGGCAGCAACTGCAATATTATCCATATTAACGGCACCGGCTAAAACTCGTCCGTGCTGATGATCGGTATGATTTCCACCAACTTCAGTCCTTCCTGGTGAACTAAATAAATCCATTTCTCCTTGTTTATATAATAATTGAAATTTTTTGGAGAGTTGAATGTATGCTTCTGCTTTTCCTTTTAAAACAGTTAAATCATTACCATACAATTCCTTTAAAAAAGGATGTTCACCTGAACCTAAAATTTGTTTTATTGAATCAATTGTTGCCATATTTTTTTATTGGTCTCATCATTAGTTAAACTATGTTCTTTAGTGGATCTCGCTTTTGCATCTAATAATTTTATTTGATATTAGAGTTTAGATACCAGACAAAAAAAAATCAATGTATTATCTAAAATCTAGTATCAAAGGTCTTGTTATAAAATAAACAAATTTCATTCGTAGCTCAAACCCAGGTACTTTCAGTTCATCGTAGTTTATTCTTGCGATTTTCTGTAATTCTGTTCCCACTTCCACGCTGAAAGCGTCATTTCATCAATTGTTTTTTCTGCTTTCCAGCCTAATTCATTGTTGCCAATAGTAGTATCGGCCCATATTTGTTCAATGTCGCCAGCACGACGAGGGGCTACCTTATAATTTACTTTCTCCCCAGTCGATTTTTCAAACGATTTGATAACATCAAATACTGAAAACCCATTCCCGGTACCAATATTAAACATTTCGTAATTTGATTTATTTTTGCCGCCTATCATGCGCTCAATGGCTACAATATGTGCTTTTGCCAAATCAACAACATGAATGTAATCGCGAATGCATGATCCGTCAGGTGTATTGTAATCGTCGCCAAATACACTAAGCTGTTCGCGAATACCATAAGCTGTTTGAGTAACAAATGGTAAAAGATTAGCAGGAACACCAATGGGTAATTCGCCAATTAATCCTGTATGATGGGCTCCAATTGGATTAAAATAGCGTAAAGCAATGCCTTTAATTTTGGCACCAGAAGCAATGGTGTCGCGTAAAATACTTTCACATACCTGTTTTGTATATCCGTAAGGCGATTCGGCTGGTTTTACCGGAGCATTTTCAGTTACCGGTAATTCATCGGGTTGACCATAAACAGTGCATGATGAAGAAAATACAAAATTTTCCATATTGTATTTTTTCATGGCCTCTAATACATTTAGCATAGTAACCAAGTTATTACGGTAATAATATAAGGGCTTTTCAACCGATTCTCCTACCGCTTTTCCGGCAGCAAAATGAATGATTCCTCGTAGGTTTATATTTTCAGCAAAACACGCATCAAGTGCTTTTTCATCCAATAAATCAAATTCATAGAATTTTGGTCTAAGGCCAGTTATTTCTTCTATTCTATCTAAAATAAAGGCTTGCGAGTTAGAAAGATTATCAATAATAACAACTTCGTAACCTTGGTTTATTAATTCAACAGTAGTATGCGAGCCAATATAACCCATTCCGCCTGTAACTAATATTTTTCCTTTTGTGCTCATTTTATATAATTTTATGTGATCTTTTTTTTATAATGCACCAAAGATAATTTTTTTAAACGTTCTGCACTTTGTTCAGCAGTAATATCTCGCTGGGCATTTGCCATCATTTCGTAACCTACCATAAATTTTTTTACCGATGCAGACCGCAATAAAGGAGGATAAAAATGCATGTGCAAAGCCCACTCAGGGTGATCCAAACCATCGGTTGGTGCCTGATGAATACCTGCAGAATAAGGAAATGAAACCTCAAACATATTGTCGTATTTAATGGTGAGCTTCTTGTATATATCGGCAAACCCTAACTTTTCCTCTTCTGTTAATTGGGTAATATTTTGAACATTCCTTTTCGGTAAAATCATGGTTTCAAAAGGCCATACAGCCCAAAAAGGCACAAGCGCAACAAAAGTGTCATTTTCTACAACTATGCGTTCTTGTTTTTCAAGCTCTGACTCTAGATAATCACCCAACAATGTTTTGCAATTTTTATTAAAATAGTCATATTGGGCATCACTCTCTTTGCTGACTTCATCGGGAATACTTGATTGTGCCCAAATTTGCCCATGCGGATGCGGATTGCTGCATCCCATTACAGCACCCTTATTCTCAAATATCTGTACATGATTAATAAAATCTTTACTACCAAGAGTTTCATATTCCTCTACCCATAAATCAACAACCTTTTTAATATCAGCGACTTCCATTTCAGGAACCGTTAAGTTATGATTTGGTGAGAAGCATATAACACGACTTATTCCGCGTTCAGCTTTAGCTTGAAATAAGCCATCATTTAATTCTCCCTCGGGAGTTTCTTCCAACAAAGCACTAAAATCGTTGGTAAACACAAAAGTTGAATCGTATTTATCATTTATTGGGCCCGATGCTCGCTTATTACCTGGACATAAATAACATTCAGGATCATATGCAGGTCTATCTGCTTGTACTGTTTTTTCTGTTTGCCCTTGCCATGGCCTTTTAGCTCTATGTGGCGATACCAATACCCATTGATTAGTTAATGGATTTAATCTACGGTGCGGATGTTCGCTATAATTTATCATTTAGTTATTTCTTGACAATGATTAAATATTTACAATTCGTACAGAGATGTCAATTTCATCAATTGTTTTAAAAACATAGTAATATGCGCCCTTTTTAGATTCACTTGTATCCTTTTTATCCAAGCGATTTAAGGCAGATAGTGATACTATTTTTTTACGAAAATTTCCCGGATCAAAATCTCTTCCGAATATGGAATTGTAAAGTTGACGCAGTTGAATCAGAGTGAATTCTTTTGGTAATAAATCTTTACCAACAATATCATAACTTGCTTTAGTTCGCAATTTATTAAGTGCTAAACAATACATTTCCTGATGATCAAAAATAAGTTGGGGTATGTTATTAATTGAAAACCATTCGGCACCATATTGATTTGTTCTTTTTTTATCATGAATTTTTATATCGATTAAAGCATAGTATACAATACTCAATACCCTTCCTCCTGGATCGCGATTGGGTTTTGAAAATACCTGAACTTGTTCCATGAAAATATTATCAAGACCGGTTATTTTTTGCAAAATTCTTTCTGCAGCCTGTTCTGCACTTTCGTTCTGGTGAATCCAACCACCAACCAATGAATATTTTCCAAAGTCGGGCTCCAATTGGCGTTTAAATAACAAGAGTTTTAATTCGCCCTCTTCATAACCAAAAATAACACAGTCAACTGCTACTAAATGCTTTTCTTGATTTATATATGTGACATGATCCATATTCCAAATTTTGTATAAAAGTATATATTACTTTTAATATTGCAAATTTATAAGAGTATTATTTACTTTTTTTATCATATTTTATTTCAAATTCTTCTATAAATATTAAAATATAAAGCTGATGATTTGATTTTTAAGCAGTACATTATTAAACTAAACCCTTATAAACTAGTATTAAAAGATTATTCGATAATTTTTTAAGTATGACTTCTAAGCCTATCGAATAAATTAAACATCAAATATTCAATATGTTTATTTATGTTATTGTGATAGGCGATTTTGTTAATACCAAATATCTGCAAGTTGGAGTTGGACTAATTAATGTAAAATTAACTGATACCTAAATTCTAAAAGAATTTTTAAAATTAATGGAAAGAGCCTTTTGTTTTTATAAATTGTAACTCAATTAAACGATTCTTTCATACAATTGTAATTTTTATTTGTACTTAAAATACAATTCACACAACTTTTAACAATACTTCTTTAACCTTTCAAGTTACTTTATTCGAATTTATTCAGTTTTATATACAACTGTATATCAATATTATAACATAGCGCAATCGTTTTCAAATTTTACTTTTATGTTACCACCCTACTTAAGCCCTAACTAATTTAGCGAACTTAACTTTTGAATTCGAAGTACAACATCCCATCAGTTTAACATTGAATACATTATAATATAAATAGGCTAGTTTTTTAAATCGGTAATACATTTTACCAAAAAATCAATTACTATGGTACAAAAAAAACAATTCAAAACAATTAATTTAAATCTTAAAGCATTACTGGTGTTAATGGCTTTTTTTATGCTTAGTAGCCAATTAAGCGCACAATATGTTAAAACAAGTGGTACTAAAATTTTGGATCCATCAGGTAAGGATTTACATTTACATGGAGTAAATCTAGGTAACTGGCTAATTTGGGAAGGTTACTTAATGATGGGTGATTACAATTTCAGAACGCATACCCAATTTTTTAATAATGTAAAAGATGCATTTGGTGGCAACTTAGAACAAGCTGTTGAATTCGAACACCAATGGCGAATGAATTACGTTACCGATAAAGAGATATCAGAATTAAGTGGTTTGGGTTATAATTTTGTACGCGTACCCTTTCATTTCAATCTGTTCTGGGACTATAGCAGCTGGTCAGTTTCCGATCGTGGTTTCCAATATATTGATCGTGTAATTTCATTTTGTCGAAATCATAATATGTATGTTTTATTAGATATGCATGCTGCACCAGGCTACCAAAACCCGGGGGACCATTGCGATAATGTAAATTCAAATTCGAGTCAACCACGCGGAAGTGTTACCTTTTGGGATGGCGATAATGTTAATATAGCAGCACAAGTTTGGCGCCATATTGCAGCACGCTACGCGAATGAACCTGTGGTTTGGGGTTACGACCTAATTAATGAACCCGTGCCACAAGACGGAAGGGAATATGAACTTCTACCCTCGCTAGTTACTATGCGCAATGCAATTCGAGAGGTTGATAACAATCACATAATTGTTGCTGAAGGCAGTTGGTGGAGTTCTGATTTTTCAAAAATTGATTGGACAAATGGAACCACCCAATCTAAAACTGGTATAAACTACAAATGGGATAATAATCTGGTTTATCAAACGCACCATTATTCGGATGATTTAAACCCGATGAAGGATCGATTAGCTATAACCAATAAATTAAATATTCCTTTATATTTGGGTGAATACGGAGAAAATACAGATGCAAATATCAGAACTTTTACTGATTGGTGTATCAACAACAATGTACATTATTCACCCTGGTCGTTCAAAAAAATGTATCACGCACGCTGTTTATGGTCAATACAACCAAGTGCACCATATAATGACGTTCGCAATTATATTAGTAACGGTGGCACTCGCCCTTCAAATGCATACAATGATATGATTTGGTTTTGTAAAAATAACATTACCAATGGTTCGGGAGGTATTAATTGGTATCAGGGTTTTTATGATGCAACAAAATACACAGGTAGCGTAAACAATATATGGACAATAAGCATGCAAGGAAGCAATGGACTTTTTGTAAGCTCTGAAAATGGGGCTTCTGCTATGATTTGTAATCGTCCTTCTGCTGGTGGTTGGGAGAAATTTACTGTAGTGGATGCTGGCAATGGTAAAATAGCACTACAAGGGACAAACGGTAAATTTGTAAGTTCTGGAAATGGGACTTCTGCCTTGATTTGTAACCGCACAACTATTGGAGACTGGGAAGCATTTACCTGGGTTGAGTTAGGAAATAATAAGTTTGCATTGCAAGGAAGTAATGGCAAGTATGTTTGTTCAGAAAATGGTGGTTCGGGAATGATGTGTAATCGCAATGCTATAGGTAGTTGGGAAACTTTTACTTGGGCTACAACTACAAAAGGAGCAACTATTGCCTTGAATATTGAAGATGAAATACTAAGCTCAAAAGTTTATCCAAACCCAGTTAAAAATGTATTACATATACCTCAAGCTACTGATAATGACCTAAGTATTATTTATGACATGAAAGGTAATAAAGTGATTGAAGTTACCGGTACATCAACAAATATTAGTAATTTAAATAAAGGTTTGTACATTATTAATACAAAAGGTAATGTTCAAAAATTCATAAGGGAATAAAAACATAATCAAATGTTTATTTTACTTGTAAAGACCAAACCATCTGTTGGGCTAGAATCAGATTCATAAATTTAAATCCTGTGTTTAATACTTAAACACAGGATTTTTTTTAATTGACACGATTATATTGACTTGATATTTAAGACAAAAATCAACCTATTGAATTATAGCGAGTTAAATAATTAATCATCATAATCTAATCAGCCTCAAAATCAGCATATTACAAAAACTTACCAAACTATTGCGATAAAAAATAGACAAAATATTTTGCATTGTTAAAATCATTTACAAAACAAAAGTACCTACTCCATTTGCTGGTAATTCAGTATTTATTTCCTTATCGTCCACTTTAATATTAAAGGCTTTGCTTTGTTCGTTTTGATTTTGGATAATTAAAATGGTCGCTCCATTCGGACTTTTAAAGGCTACATTTTTTAAGCCTTGAGGCTCATTTGAGGCAACACGAATATCGCCCGGACGAACAAATTTAGAGGCGTGAGCAATGATGTAATATCCTACATTACGGGTAACGGTATTTCCATCGATGGTTAGTGCGCCCAAACATTGCGTACAACCTCCTGGCGTATGCGGATTTAAATCCGGATCAGCCGCCAAATTCCATTCAAAAATAGCCCTGCACCAATTCTTTGCCCCACCTATAACAATATTAGCCGTATGCCAATTTAAATCTTCCTCGAAGCTACCTTCAGAACCTGTCCATTGTTCGGTAAAATACAAATCCTTATCGGGATGAGCTGTATGAACTTTACTCAAATCATTAATTGATCCACCGTATAAGTGAAAGGCTGAACCTGCTACAAATTTTTTAGCATCGGGATCATCCATAATTGAGATTGGATAATCGGTACGATCAGCATTATGGTCATAAAGAATTATTTTAGTTGTAATATTAGCTTCTTCGAAAGCTGGTCCAAGGTTATTTTTAATAAATTCAGCCTGCTCTTGCCAACTCATATACATGCTAGGATTGTTTCCTGGGTGCAAGGGTTCGTTTTGCACCGTAATAGCATTTACAGTTATACCCTCTTGCTCCATTTCCTGAATATACTTTATAAAGTATTGGGCATAAACCGCATAGCAATCTTTTTTTAGCTCTCCACCTTTTGATGCCCCATTACTTTTCATCCATGTGGGTGGCGACCATGGTGCTGAGATAATACTTATTTCAGGATTAATTGCCAAAATCTCTTTCAACACCGGTAACAAATACTTGCGATCCTGATCCATTGAGAACTTTTCCAATTCAAAATCTGTAGTACCAGCTTCTATATCATTGTAGGAAAAAACAAACTCATCAAGATCAGATGCACCAATACTCAGACGAAGGTAGCTTATTCCTATATTGTTACCATCGAAAGCAAAAAGCTCCGTTAATAATGCACTTCGTGAATCGACATCCATTTTTGATAAAGCTAGTGCACTTCCACCTGTTAAGGTAAAGCCAAAACCTTCCATACTTTGGTAACTGGTTGTACCTAAAACCTCAATTGTAGCATTGCCCTCAATAATACCATTTGCTACAGCATCAACTTGATTGGTAAACAAAACGGTTTGATCAGGCTTGGTGAGGTAAAAAACGACTTCAACACTATCTTTGGGCGGTGGAGCCGATGGTTTTGAACTGTTATCTTCGCATTGAATGCCACAAGCACTTAAAAAAAGGGCTGCCACAAATACAATGTTTTTATTTAGAATCTTTGTTATCATTATTATATTTTTAGAACCCAGAGGAAGTGTATCCCTCCGGGTTTTATTTTTAACCTTACTAATATAAAATTAATTTAACTGTTTTATAATGGATTTTGAACCAAGGCTGGATTTCTGTCCAGTTCTTGTTGCGGAATAGGCAATAAAACCTTTGCCTCTGTCATATTGTAATTCATTGGTTTCCCGGTTCTTAAATCAACTTCAACTAAATTCTGCATGGTTGAAACAGCTAGTCCTAAACGTGTTAAATCGTCCCAACGCTGCGCTTCCTGAGCCAATTCCAAACGACGTTCATTTAAAATAGCCATACGTAATGCTTCTTTCGACGCTATTTTATCAGCTGCTAAATCAGGTAAGCTAACTCTTGAACGAATTCTGTTTACCTCTACAACAGCTGCTGCCAATTGATCGGTTTCATTTAAAGCTTCTGCTTTTAGCAATACAATATCGCCATAGCGTAAAATGTATAGACGGTCGGAACTTGCCCAGCCATCTGCATTTTTCCATTTGTACCCAAAAGGAATTGAACTGCCAATGGCATTTCCCCAAAATTCATCAACCCAATCAACATTCTCGAACAATACCGTGGCATTTTTACGAATTTCATCTCCTTCAGCATCAAAGGCATCAATTAAATTATGCGATGGAGTTGCAAATTTTCTCCAGGTATCTCCTGATACTGAAGGAGGTAATAACATTTGCGGTCCCCAATTGCCTTCATCGCCACCTAAAAACTGAATCTCAAGAATGGATTCTGCATTATTATAATTATTACCATCGAATAATTGATTATAATCACTCAGCAACGTGTATTTGGCATTACTGGCTTCCACTTTAGCAATGTATTTTAATGAACGAGCATAATCGTGACCCGGCATTTGAGCACAAGCCTTGGCGGCTAATGCATTGGCTGCACCTGCAGTTGCGCGGGCTTTGTTCACAGAAGCATCCTTACCATACGTATCAGGTAGTAAACTTATAGCAACATCTAAATCGGCTAATATTTGATCAAACACTTGCTGGGGCATTGAACGGGCCACACGAACATCTTCAGGTAAGGTAGAATTGGTTGCCAAAATAATGGGAACCCCTCCAAACAAGGTTACTAAATTATAGTAATGATAAGATCTTAAAAAAAGAGCCTCCCCTTTTATTTGATTTTTTCTTGCTTCTGTTAAAGAAGGATCAGTTACTCCATCAACCTTAGTAATAACTAAATTAGCTTTAGAAATTGCATTATATAAATTCGACCAACTTTGAAATACTTTTGAGTTGGTTGTACTAATATTTAGCAAGTCCGGTTCAAAAATTTCGGGATTATCTCCACCTGCATAATGGTTATCGGAGCGAATATCTTGAAACATTATATTGTTCCAGATATAATGATCGGATTGAAACGATTCATATGTTCCCGTTAATGCTGCTTCAATCTGACTTGCCTTGTCGTAGGCAGTTGCACTGGTTTCTTCAGAAAGCGGTTTTAAATCTAAGTAGTCACTGCAAGAAACAACAGAAAATGCTACTACTAACTCTATTATGTATTTAATATATTTCATTTTCATAAATTTTTAGAATGTAACATTTAAACCAAATATTATATTTCTTGTTTGTGGATAAGTACCATAGTCAATTCCGCCAACCGTATTTTTTACGCCATTATCACTATCATTTCCAAAGGCATTTACTTCTGGATCGAAACCTGAGTACTTTGTGAATGTTAACAGGTTTTCACCAGTAGCATACAATCTAACATTCTGAATTTTTATTTTATTCAGGATTGATTTTGGCAGATTATAACTCAAGGTCATTGTTTTTACACGCATATAAGAACCATCTTCAATAAAACGATCAGAAATTCTTGAATTATTTGTATTTCCCCAGCTCGCACGTGGAATATCAGTAACATCACCCGATTGTTTCCACCTGTTTAATACCGCTGTAGATTGATTTTTTGGATCAGTCATTCCTTCTGTATCAAAGCGTGAAGCATTCAACATATCGTTACCTTTTACTCCCTCTAAAAAAATTAAGAAGGATATTCCTTTATAAGTTACCGTGTTTGTTAAACCGTAAATAAAATCAGGATTGGAATTTCCAATTACCTTTCTATCATTTGCAGTCGGATTAAAAGTACTCTCACCCAAACTATCAATATAATATGCATTTCCTGTTTCAGGATCAACTCCACCCCACTCATATCCATAAAATGTACCCAAGGCATCACCTTCTCTAATTCTAATAGCATCACCTCTGCCAGCTATATCTCCTGCAAACATTTCCTGTCCGACCAAATTTGTAACTTTATTTTTATTAAATGAAATATTAAAATCAGTAGTCCAAACTATGTCACTTTCAATATTTACACTTTTGAAACTAAACTCAAAACCTTTATTTTGCAAGGCTCCAATGTTCGAAATAGCATTATCGAAACCAGTACTGCGAGGCAAAGGAGCATTTAAGAGCAGATCGGAAGTGTTTTTGATATAATAATCGACAGTAAAGTTCAAGCGGCTATTGTATAAGGCTAAGTCAAAACCAATATTGGTTTGCTTGGACTCTTCCCATTTCAATTTATTATTTTCAATGGATGATGGATAAGTACCTGGCATAACCACACCACCTATTGGGTAATTTGCACCAATACCAACACGCCCAAAATAGGCATAATTATCTATTTGGTCGTTACCTACTACACCCCATCCTGCTCTAAGTTTAAGGTCACTTATAACTGTTAACGATTGCATAAACGATTCTTCTGAAAGACGCCATCCTCCAGAGAACGAAGGGAAAAATCCCCATCGATTGTCGGGTCCAAATACGCTAGAACCATCGTAGCGGAAGTTTGCAGTTAGCAAATATTTATTGGCAAAACCATAATTCAAACGACTCAAATAGGATTGATTGGCTTTTTCAGATTTATTTGCCGTAGCTGTAATAATCTCAGACCCTCCATTTACAGTTTTTATGGCATCGCTGGCAAAGTTTCTGCGCTCAATTTCAGCTTTTTCCCACATAAACTTTTGTGAAACGGCACCGGCTAAAGCCTCAATTTTATGACTTCCCAGCTCTTTATTGTAGCGTAAGGTATTGTCGAAAATATAATAACTGTTTTTATCTGTATTGTTAACACCCTTTCCAATAAGTGCTCTACCGTAACTTGTGCGGTAAGGATCGAGAAAATAATCGTACATACTGTTAGAGTTATCAATACCTAAGCTTGATTTAAAGCTAAAATCTCTTAAAATTTTCACTTCAGCATATACATTACCCAGTATTCTATCGGTATTGTATTCTCTGTCGCTTCCATCGGTACTTGCAATTGGATTTTCCCAATTTTGGAATGGGTTACTGGTAAACGTTCCATCTTCATTGTAAATACCAATAATAGAAGGAGTTGTTAAGCTACCCAATAAAACACCTCCTGAATTTACACTGGTATTATCGGTAACATCAACATCGCTATATTTGGTATAAGCCATACGCGACCCCATGGTTAGCCAATCAGTAACTTCCTGATCGAGGTTAATTTTAAAGTTGGCACGACTCATTTCTGAACTACGCACCGCTCCTACTTGCTTTACAAAACCACCCGAAACATAATAATTAGTGTTGTTGTTTGCTCCTGATAATGCTACCTGAACATTTTGAGAAGCTCCATTTTGGAATATCTCATCTTGCCAATCGGTGTTTTTATTGTAAAGATCCCAATCGGTCTCCTGTCCCATCTCTTCCATTAGTTCTCGATACTGAGGTCCGTCCAATACATCAATGGTTTTCCATACCTGAGAAAAACCAGTGTACATATCCAAATTAACCTTTGGTTTGCCGGTGGTACCTCTCTTGGTGGTAATAATTACAACTCCATTTGCTCCTTGAGCTCCATAAATAGCTGCAGAAGATGCATCTTTAAGTATAGAAACACTTTCAACATCCGATGGGTTAATGGAACGTGTATCGGTGGTAGGAACGCCATCAACTACGTATAAGGGTTCACTACCGGCTGTAATTGAATTCGTACCACGAATACGAATACTTAAACCCTGGGAGGGCTTACCTGAACTTGATATCACTTTAACACCGGCTGCTTTTCCTTGAATAAGGGAACCTACTTGTGTATTGGGACGTGATTCCATTTCTTTTGTACTTACCAAAGAAACTGAACCTGTTACATCTTTCTTGGCTTGAGTACCATAACCAACAACCACAACTTCGTCAAGACCCAAGATATCTTCACTTAAAATAACATCAATGCTGGTTTGACTATTTACGGCTACCTCTTCCTTTTTCATACCAATAAAACTAAAAACAAGCGTAGCATCAGCATTTTCTACGACTAGATTATATTTTCCGTCAATATCGGTAATGGTACCTAAAGTGCTTCCCTTTATAACAATAGAAACTCCTGGAATGGGTACTTCTGTTTTATCAACTACAGTACCACTAATGGAATTCTGCTGGGCAAATGTCGGTATTGTTACCATTGCAAATACCAGCACCACAAATAAAAATCGTGTATACTTCATTCTTTATTATTTAATTAAATAAATAGAAAATTGATAGCAATGAGATTCTGATAAGAGTCACTATCCCTATGGAAAGTGACTCTTACAATTTATTAACACTCAATCTATCGAAGAAAATTATTGCTTTTGGAACTTTAATGTTTCACTGTTTCCATCAGCATCTTTAAGTTCAATTATATACATGCCTGAATTAAGTGCGCTGGCATCTACAATTTTATTTAAAGATTGAATATTTAATACTTCTTTACCTAAAACATTATAAACTTTTGCCGATACATAATCGATATTTGATTCAACCTTGAAACTATTGTTTACTGGATTTGGATAAAGCTGTGTATTAGCTATTACCTTGGAAATTGATGTAGCTTCTTGGTCTAAATCAATTAATTCAACATTATCAACTAAAAATTCAACCGTTGTTTCTGTAGCCCATATACCAGCTTTAAAACCAAAATACATGGTTACTTCTCCCTCACCTTCTATGATGAACTCGCCGTTACTTCCTTCTAAACAACCATCATTTTGTAACATGCCATCAAATAGATCAGTACAAGCTGCTTCCCAACCCGACCATTTAAAACCACCTAATGCTAATGCTTCACCTATCTCGGTATTATAATCACTCCCTTCAGCAGGCTCAACATTACCTAAATAAACCTCAAACCACGAATTATTCATTTCTAACATAGCTCTAACTGCCATATTAGCCATGTAACGCTTGCCTTTTTCAATGGTAACTTCTTGGTAAAACATTAAATGCGCACCATTTTCACCTGTATTATTAATCGTAAAATGAAGCACTCCTTCTTCACCATAATCTGGAAAATCATCAGTATACCCAAACTCATACGATGAAGTGTTTGAAGGGTCATTTTCTAATGTACTCACCAACCAAGCATCTTCACTTTCCATATCGCTTCCTTCAAGTATATTTACTTGAGCATTTGTTGTAAAAGCTACAACTGTGAAAACTGCGATAAATAATTGTGTAAAGTGTTTTTTCATAATAGTCATTTTTAAATTTAACAATACATCAAATCTATTATAACAATTGCATAGAATATTTTATGAGTACCTATTTAGTAACTGTCATTTTAATAATATTATTACTAAACGACTGTTAATCATGTAATTATAATATTCATCAATGTGTAAAAAAGTAAACTAATGATACTTTTGTGCAGCACAAATCATGTTGAATATGTCAATCATTCAGGTAATGATTGCGATTAAAATGATAAAATTTAGTGTGAAAAGTTTCAGTGCTCTTATACAATTAAAAATAGTGTTTTACGGCTAAGAAAAAGCACCTATTTTTAAGATGTAATCTTCAAAATCATCGCGTGGCACTACTGATTTATTTTTTATTTTAACTCTATAATTATAGATTGTACGAACTGAATATCGAAGCAACCCTGCTATTTTGGAACTGTCGGTAATTCCTAACCTAATTAAAGCAAAAATCCGAAGTTCGGTATTTAATAATTCTCCTTTTTTTAAATTTATCTTTTCTCCATCTTCTAAAAGGTTATTAAAGTCTTCAACAAAGCCTGGATAGATACTTAAGAAGGTGGTATCAAAGTTTTCGTAGAAATCGGCCAATTCATCATCAATCAACTTTCGCGACTTGGTTATTTGGTGAAGTTCGGTAACTTTTCTTGCTTCAATTTGCTTATTAACCATTTTACGATAATTATTCAACTTGTCAATAAAGTTTGACCATATTCCTAAGAAGTTTCCAATATACTGCTCTTTTACATGGTTTGATTCAGATAATTCTAAATTCAATTTATTGAGCAAAGTATTCGTGCTTTTCAATTCTTCGTTTAAATTGCCAAGTTGACTATTTGCATATTTTAGCTCATTGCGGGCACTTGCAAGTTTTTTAACCTGAATATAGATGTATATAACCGTAAAAAGAAGCACAAATGTTAATAGGCTAATAATGATTAGTGATTTTCGAAGTTTCGATTTTTGTTGATCTACAGAAACCTCGTAAGCCTCTGTAATTAGTGGTAAAATATTTGAAATACCTATAAATCGCAATCGCGAATTATAAAATTCAGCATCGTTAAACGAGAAATTTATATAACGATGCGCTTTAAATATCTGCTTATTGTTATAAAGTAAGTGGGCCAGAATAGTTAAAGAGGCATTATCTTTAACCGATGCTTTTATGTCGGAAATTGCAGATAAAATAAGGTATTTTTTCTGATTTTCCATATCTCCCTGTAATTCATAAAGCAATGATCTTTCAAAAGCAATCAACGAATAATTAGGTGTTGCCATTTTTGCTTGATTAAATCGCTGCGTATTTATTTTCTCACAATCATCGAGTTGTCGTAAATCTCTATGTCTTGTCTCAATTATTGACAAATAAGAATCTGACTCCGAATCGAGATAATATAGTAAAGAGTCGGTATAATTTTTATATTGCCGTTTATATTTTGATTTAATTTTATCAACCTGAGAGTAAAAACTAAGCTCACTGTATACCTTCTGGTAATTTTCAAAATAGAAAATTAAATTTTCTCTACTTAAACTCAACTTATTAATTTCACTTAAAATATCAATTGCCTCTTTATACCTGCCCGAAAGCGTGAGTATTTTAGTCAATTGCAGATTGGTATAATTAATTAATGAAGCATTTTTTAATTGTTGGGCAACTTCAAGATTCTTTTCAATGTAATGTATGGTTGAGTCAAAAGTATACTTTTCATATTCATTGATTAGTCTCTTATTCAGTTGAAATAGTTGCTCCTTTGGAAGGTTTGGTTCGTTTATTAATCCCTTCAAGCTCCTTATTTTTAATTCTTTAGTCTCATCATATATTTTGCTGCTATCCATAACTTGCTCTAATTGAACAAAAAGTGAATCTAATACTGATGCTTTGGTTAAAATACTAAATAGTAAAATGCCAATAAGTGAAATTAGTTTCCTAGTCATTTTTAAATTTGTTTAACGAATTTCAAATATACCTATTTTCTAAGCTTTTGCTAAAATATGCATATTACTTTAAAATTGAACCCGATTTAAAATGCATTAAATCGGGTTCAATTTTAAACTTAAATAATAATGATTAACTAAGTACAAACTCATGCATTCTACTCCAAAGTTTCTTACTTAGTTCTTTCGCTTTTTCTTTTATTTCTTTCTCATCTATGGTGGTTAACTGTCTGTTGTTAACAATAAGTTTTCCCTGCGAAATTACATGCTGTATATTCGAAGCATCAAATCCATATAGAAAATGACCTAAGAAATTCTCTTTTGAAAAATGGGTATGTGGCTGATAATCTAAAACGACTAAATTATTTTCCTTATCGCCTGAAAAATTATTCATATTCAAATATTCATGAATGTTTCTAAACCTGCTATAAATTTCCCTGCAATCAAGCGTATCATTCAATTGTCCATTAAAATAGGTTGCTTTAGCAGCTCTAAGCATATTTGAGTGAATACCTCCTGTGCCCAACATAATATTTTTGCCAATACCACATGAACTAAAATGCCCCTCGTTATTATTTAAGTTACTTTCTGTATTTTGAACTACATGCACTCCACTTTGGCGTATCATATTGCGTTCTTGGTCTGTAAGGTACAAGCAATGCACCAATAATGATTTTGGAAGATTCAGTACTCCAAAATCATAAAAACGTTCAATAACCCTTTTATTATGTATATCATAACAATGTTCCTGATCGTAAATATCCTCAGCAACTTTAACAAGTATGCCTGAATTATATTTGTAGGCTAACTTTACTGCCTTTTCTAAGGTTTTATTCGTTAAAGTAAAAGAGCTATGCAGCCCAACTAAACCCTGATTGCTTTGCAAATAATTTTCGGTTTCAGCCAACGATTTTCGAGCGATATCAACCCCATCGCGATCTGATATCTCGTACGATAATAAATGCCCAACCCCAACCTCGGCAAAAGCCTCACTTATTGCTTGTAATGCCCCATCAACAGCAACCGGACTAGAATGATGATCAATAATAAAAGTTACCCCGTTTTTTGCACAAGCTATTGCCGTTGCATAAGCGCAAATTTTAATGGTTTCTAAATCAAGAGCCTTATCAAATTTCCACCAAATATTTTTAAGGCTTTCGTAAAAATTACTCGTGGGTTTAGCTAATGCTGGCATACCAGTTGTTAAAGCGGAGTAAGCTTGATGATGTGCACATCCAAACGATTTGGTGACATATTTACCTTTGCAATCTATAATATCGAGAATGGGGTCAGCTGAATTAAACTCTGTTATAAATTCGAAAGGTTTAGATTCATCTTCACTTACAAGAATATGCCCTGATCTAAACTCCAAACTTTTCCAATCCATATAATTTGCATCTTTCAGGACTAACATAAATAATGTTATTAGTTAATAAAAAATTGCTTGTTTATTTAAACTTTAACACAATTACTTTTCCTTAATAAATATATAAAAAAATGGCATAAATAGAAATTTTAATTGTTCTAAATCACTAATATAATGAGAGTTATATAACATGTTTTGTTTATTGGATAGGGTGTAAATAAATAGGTAATCATCACCATTACAACAGGTTATAGTAACTAACCACTATTTCAGATTTAATTGCACAAATGAAAATTTATTGGCAAATAATTAAGCTTAAAAAGCTGTTTTTTGGGGAATGGTATTCTATAATCTAATCGTCTTCAACCGGATTATATACAAATTGGAAAGGAATGCTAACTATTCGAGAAAAAATAATTCCATCATTTTGAATTTCCTCATCATCATAGCGCCAAATAATTTCAATTTCTTTACCGGCTTGAACCTGAATTTCCATCAATCGAAACATTTTAAGAAGTAAGCGGTTCGAGGCTGAATTAAAATAATCGGCCTGTAAATGTAACTCCATTTTATGGTTAAGCTTTGCTAAATTATCTTCTAACCATTTAAATATGGGAGAAAAGGCTGTTTGTGGATCTTCTGGAAAAGATTGACCTGAAATCTCATACTTTTGTGAAGATGGATCTAAACAAATATAGGGATTAGTTTTTGTTGGTTTTAGTATTAATGTATCCATATAATGTTAGCGGTTTAAAAACGTTGAACAAGATAACTAATATTCTATGAATGTAAAAGTTTTTTTAAATATTAGCAAAATCTAAAATATAGTTTACAATGCTTAATCACTGATTTTAAGGCATCGTAATTTATTAAAATATTTTTTTTAAGTTAGGGACTGAATAAATTGAAGTTATTTGCTATTAAAATCATTTAATAAAACCTGCATCATGGCCTTACCCTCTTCTAGGCAGTTCGTGGTTAATTGATGTTCTTTTATTGGTTTACCAGCTGTATTGTCCCATATAAAGCCACTTGAATCTTTTAAAAAGCCAAATCCGTTATTAAAACAGTAAAAAGCAAAGGGATTTTGACCCACAAAAATATCTTTGCTGAATTTATATTCAGAACCATCAGCATTTATTTGGTTGGCAATCATTAAAGGAATATCTGCTTGACTCAGTGCAACTTCTATTATAGTATCATGTAAAACGGATCCACCTGTCCAGATCATAGGTATTTTGAATTTTTCAAGTGCACTGTACGAAATATTTCCAGGCCATCGGTTTCCATGGTCAGCCACAAAAATTATCCATGTATTATTCCACCAATCAGTTTGTTTGGCTTTTGAAATAAAATCGCCTATACAGCTATCTGTGTAATGTATTGAATTAAGATACTTTGCTTCGTCATTTGATTCATTAAATGAACTTTTATGAGGTACATCATAGGGCTCATGGCTGCTAAGTGTAAACATTGCCCTAAAAAAAGGACTTTTCATTTTTTCAATATCATTGAACAAACGCTGAAATACTATATGATCATGTGCTCCCCATTTCGAATTTAGATCGGAGCTTGAAAAATCTTTTAGGGTTACTGTGTGTTGATACCCTCCACTAACAAAATATGAGTTCATATTGGCAAAATTTATTTCACCTCCATAATAGAATCCAGATGAATAACCCTTTGTAGCCAAAGTTTTGCTTAAGTGGGGTAATTTTTCTGCTTTGCTTGTAAATTTTATAATTGATGTTGTTGGTTGTGCCGGATAACCACTTAATATTGAAACTATTCCCTTATCGCTTCTATCGCCATTGGCAAAAAAATTTGAAAACAACACACCCTCTTGGGCTATTTTATTCAAATTTGGCGCGGCACCCTTAATTCCACCAAGTGCTTCAATCACCCCATTATTAAAGCTTTCAAGAATAATTATTAATATGTTTGGCTTATCTCCAATTAATTTTAGGGGTTCTTCTTTTTCAGCCTGTTGTAACAAATTAGCTACAATATCACCCGCCTTTTTATCATCCATAAAATGAATTGTTTGCTTCTGATTCATAGTAGTTAACGAATTGCCAAAATTCCACAATGCATTTAACGAAGCATGATTAGCAAACTGATACTGACTAAAAAAAACAGTTCCCTGATTAATTGGTGCAATTCCAACACCCCCACGAATTGGTATTATCATACTACCTGACAACAAAACAAAAACAATTGACCAAAACCATTTTACCGATGGTAATTCCTTTATATTTTTCTCTACAAATTTTTTATATAAATAATACCATGTCCAAACAAAAGCAACTACAGTAATTACTAAGACTAGTGTTAGCCATACTGGCGTAGATGCCAAACTTTCCTTTGGGGTTTTAATGTAAAGCAAAATGGTTGAATCAATTCTAAAGCCCCAATTTCGATACAATTCAATATCAACAACAGAAATTACAGTAAAAAGAATAAGAAATATGAGCGTGTAAATTCGCTGAATTCTGATCGTTATATTTTGCTTAACAAAAATTAAACCGGCCGATAAAAGTAATAATGCCATTAATATATACCCGGTCATTGAAATATCGAGCTTTAAGCCGTGCAAAAAAACGAATAGAATCTCGGTAAAAGGAAGCTTAGCTGTATGGCTACTGTTATATGCTAAAAACAGTATTCGAATAAAAACAAAAAAGAGTAACCAATACAGGGCGTACTTAAGAAAGTATATAAGTCTTTTATTCATTAGGTGCTTTAAATTTATAAGATGCAAATGTAGCATAAATGCAAAAAATGCATGAAAAATATTTATAGAGATATTTATTGATCTGCATATCCCAAATTTGGAAGTCAAGTTTCATACCTTTGTGGTAAGTTTAATTAATTTGGTTCAACTACCAATTAAGTGGTTCTTTTTATAAGATGTCCCTATTTAGATTTTCAGGTCAACAGTCAATTTACTGACTGAGAACTGCAGACTGTGGACTATATTCCATTGATAAAAACATACTATAAATAAGTTTTTCCACTAAATTCGTAATAATATCATTAATTTAATAGTTCCCATGCAATTAAAACATGTAAAACCATATTTGTTTATTTTATCATTCTTTTTAATACCGCTGATTTTTGCACCCCTAATAAAGTCAGTTAAAAATAAATATTTCGTAACTGAAACAGCATTTATCCCAGCAGCCGAAATCAAGGCAATTCCCTACGCATTAGCTATTCATGGCGGTGCTGGAGATATAACACCAAATAATTTCACGCCTGAACAAGAAGCCCAATATAAAACCAAACTTTACGAGGCATTGCAAGTAGGTATTTCAAAGCTTAATAATGGTGATTCGGCCATTTTAGTTGTAGTTGAAGTAATAAAGATACTTGAAGATTCTCCCCTATTTAATGCCGGCAAGGGAGCCGTATTTAGCCATAAGGGAAAAAATGAAATGGATGCCTCTATAATGAATGGAATAAATGAAAATGCAGGAGCAGTAGCTGGGGTTACCATAATAAAAAATCCGATTGAAGCTGCATTTGCTGTAATGCAAAGGTCGAACCATGTTTTTTTAAGTGGTTCAGGCGCCGAAGAGTTTGCCAAAGATCAAGGAATTACTATGGTTGAGCCTAAATATTTTTACACGGAAAAACGCTGGGAAAGCTATCGGAATGCTCTTAAAAAGACCCATGAAAGCATTTCAAAATATGGAACTGTAGGCTGTGTTGTTCTCGATACATATGGAAACCTAGCAGCAGGAACATCAACAGGCGGAATGACCAATAAAAAATATGGTAGAATTGGTGATTCTCCTATTATTGGAGCAGGAACTTACGCCAACAATATGACCTGTGCAGTTTCAGCTACGGGTCATGGAGAATATTTTATCAGGTATAATGTAGCCTACGATATTTCTGCCCGAATAAAATACTTGAATGAAACATTAAAACAATCCTCGGAAACAGTAATTGAAAATTTAAAAGAATTGGGAGGCCGCGGAGGTGTAATTTGCATCGATAAAAATGGAAATATTAATATGCCATTCAATACTCAGGGTATGTATCGCGGATACTGCAAAAGTGATAAAGAACCACAAATATTCTTATATTAGTGGTTTGAAAAAAGAATGTAACTAGAAAAAAATGAAAATACTTTGTTATTGATTTTATAAATATTGAAAATAAGTCATTAATAAAGTCCATAATAAAAAGTCTGTAGCATGACAAAAAGCAATACCGAACTAGAGAAAAAAATTCATAACCTTGAAACTAAAATCAAGAATTTAGAAAAGTCGAATATTCAAGAAATTTTCAGTTTTGGTTTTTTATTCGATGCCGTTAAACAACCTGCTTTTATTCTTGAAGCAAATAAATCAGATAAATTGCCCACAATTAGCAAGACGAATAAAAGTGCTCTCGATTTAGTTAAATTTACTTTTGATGAATGTAGTTCCCTTTCTCCCATTGAATTAGGATTGTTTAATTCAGAAGAGCAATACAAGAAATTTGTTAATTCACTATCGGCAAACGAAAGTGCCACCTATTTAGGGAAAATTAAAACTAAAAATGGCATTATTATTTCTTCTGAGATTACGCTGTACAGTTTCTCGCAAGACGAAAAAATTCATTTGCTAATATTTCAAAGAAATATTGGAAATCAGCAAAAAGTAGTTGAAGCCCTAAGACAAAGTGAATACCGTTTTTTACAAATGGCTGAGAACGTTGCTGAAGGAATTATAATTGAAGAACAAGGCAAAAGCGTATTTGTTAATTCGAGTATGAGCCAAATTACTGGTTATACGAAAGAACAATTGCGCGATATGGATGAATATTCATTGGCCTATGGTAATGAAATTGACCGTATAAAATCGTTTAAACAAAAAATAAAGGAAACACACCAAGGTATACATGCCATTGAATATTGGATAAAGACCAAAATGGGGCAAGATAAATGCCTTAAAAGCAACTATACCTTTTCTCAACGTGGTGATGGCCGACAAAGCACTTATATAATTACATCAGATGTTACATCGCGCAAGCGAATTGAACAAGCACTGCGTAAAAGTCAGACTGATTTTAGAATGCTTGCAGAAAATTCACTCGACTTAATTACAAGATATAGCAAGGATTTAAAATATACTTATGCTAATCAAACGGTTGAAAAGATTACCTATATACCTATAAGTCAATTTATGGGAAGAAATAATCTTGAACTCGATTTAGAAGCAGAACTTGTATCATTTCTTGAAGAAATGCACTTAGAGGTTTTTAGAACAGGAAGAACTATAAAATTCGAATATCGACTTGTTTTAGATGAGGAAACAAAGATATTTCAAGCACATTTAGTTCCTGAACTCTCAACTGACGGTACTGTTGAGTCAGTTTTAAATGTATCACGCGATATCACACAAATAAAACAAGTTGAAAGAGATTTAAAAGAAGAAAAGCAGCATATTATTGGTGAAAACCGATTAATTGGACAAAATCTAAAAGAATGGTGTGATAAACTGTGTAACAACAAAAATCATGTTAATGACAATCCTCAAAATTGCCTTGAACCCATTATACGAATTGCCGATTGGGCACAACATGGTTATAAACAGGAGAATTTAAGCCCAAAGAATTTAGTTGTTAATAACCTAATTAAAGATTTCTTTAATGAAAATGCGGCGCTTATTGAAAGTCATAAACTTGACGCAAACATTATTCTTCCGGTTCATGAAATTCAAATTTATTCTGACGAAAAAATTTTAAATAATACCCTTTCTCTCCTACTTGAAAATGCTATTGAAGCTACTGAAAATGGCAAAATTGAAATTGGCTATGATATTTATAACGAAAAGGAAATTGTGTTTTTCGTAAAAGATACCGGTGTAGGAATCAATCCTGATGACACAGAGCGCATATTTGAGCCCTTTATTAGTGTGAAGAAAGAAAACCATGCTGGGTTGGGATTAAGTATTGCAGAAAAGAATGTTGAAGCTCTCGATGGTATAATCTGG
Source organism: Salinivirgaceae bacterium (assembly GCA_027858735.1). Classification (GTDB taxonomy): domain Bacteria; phylum Bacteroidota; class Bacteroidia; order Bacteroidales; family SZUA-534; genus GH45. The sequence continues at coordinate 9,614 of JAQICC010000074.1, read as the reverse complement.
TGCTTATCATCACCGGGTACAGGATCGACATTTTGTTTTACCCATCCGGCTCAAATTGAAAAATCGCTTTTACAATCAAAAACGGAAAATCGAGGATCTGCATGGAAAGGCAAAAAGGTATTGGTAGTTGAAGATACAGACACCAACTTCTTGCTTATTGAAGGCATGCTAAGTCAACATGGTGTTGAACTATCACGTGCCATAACCGGCAACGAAGGCATTCAAATGGTAAAGGATAATCCTGATTTTGAACTTGTACTAATGGATATACAACTACCAGGAATTAATGGTTATGAGGCAACTACAGAAATTCGTAAGTTTAATACCGAAATACCTATAATTGCACAAACTGCATATGCCATGTACGACGATGTTGTTAGTGCACTTGATGCAGGATGCAACGACTTTATTGCAAAACCAATAAAAACAAAGAAATTCATTGGTATAATTGATAAGTATTTATCTAAAATAGAGTGACTCGCAGCTTAGGCTGCGAGAATTGTTCTATTTCCCAAAAGCATACAATCCCAGACTTTAACACAACTTTAACATTTTTTAACTTTTGAATGCTTGTTCAGATATTTATATTTGTGCTCGAAGGTGTTGTTACTTTTTAATAACCTGAATTCAATATAAAAATACCTAACACTGAAAACGAAAATTGTGTCGGTATTTTAATTGAGTTGGCTAATGGTAATGAAGGTTTGAGTTATAATAAAACAATAACATTAAATAATTTAATTTAAATAACTAACTGCTAATAAATTATGGATATTGTAGTTAAAAATCTTACAAAGCGATATGGTCCACAAAAAGCGGTGGATAATATCTCTTTTGAAGTAAAAACAGGTGAAATTCTTGGTTTCTTAGGACCCAATGGTGCTGGTAAAACTACCACCATGAAGGCCATAACAAGCTATTTATCACCTAGTGAGGGTGATATTACGATAGGTAAGTATTCCATTTGGAGCGATCAGGAACAAATTAAAAAATCCATTGGTTATTTACCCGAGCACAATCCATTATACATGGAAATGCCTGTAATTGAGTATCTAAAGTATGTGGCCGAACTCCAGAATATTAAATCTGAAAAAATTAAGGATCGAATTCTTGAAATGGTTAACATTTGTGGTCTTGAAGGTGAAAAACACAAGAAAATAAACGAACTTTCAAAAGGATACCGTCAACGTGTTGGGCTTGCTCAAGCACTAATACACGATCCTGAAGTTCTTATTCTTGATGAACCCACAACTGGGCTCGACCCCAACCAAATTGTTGAAATTCGCGAGTTAATAAAAAATATTGGTCGCGAAAAGACCGTTATTTTAAGTTCTCATATTTTAGCCGAAGTTGAAGCCACTTGCGATAGAATTCTTATAATTAATAAGGGTAAGATTGTTGCAAACGGAACATCAGAAGAACTTAGAAAAGCTGAAAAGGGCAATGAAATAGTGAAGTTAACTATTGAAGATGCAGAAAAGAATGAAGTTGTTAAAGCACTTCAGGAGTTACCTTCAGTTGACCTGGTTGATACTGCAAATGGAAATTACATGGAGATTCAAAGTAGGGTTGGTCAATCGAGCAAACGCGATATTTTTAAACTTTGCGTGGAAAAAAATTGGGTATTAACACAAATGACACCTATTGAAACCAAGCTTGAAGATGTGTTCCGTGAATTAACAATGAAATAAAAAAAAAGATTCAAGACTACAAGAATCAAGTATCAAGATATTTCAAATTTTCTGTCTCTTGATACTTTTTACTTGATACTTAATACTAAAAATTTAAAATTATGAAAGCAATATGGATCATAGCCAAACAGGAATTGAAATCGCATTTCGATTCATTGATGGCATATATATTACTGATATTATTTCTAGGCTTTAGCGGATTTTTTACCTGGATATACGGCAACGATATTTTCTTTGTTCAACAAGCCTCGCTACAAGTATTTTTTCAGGTAGCATACCTAACCTTATTTTTTGCAATTCCGATGCTTACAATGCGTTCAATTGCAGAAGAAACACGATCAGGAACTATTGAGTTGTTATTGACAAAACCAATTACCCATATTCAAATTATATGGGGTAAATATTTAGCAATGCTTCTATTAATAATAATTGCATTAGCATTAACGCTACCCTATTATTTTACAATAGCAAGCATTGGTAATATCGATCATGGAGCAGTTATTAGTGGATATTTTGGACTAATTCTAATGAGTAGCGCTTATATTGGAATAGGTTTATTTGCAAGCGCTCTAACTAGCAACCAAATTGTAAGTGCCCTTGTGGCATTAATTATTGGTGTATTCTTTCATATTCTTTCAGGATTAATAGCCGGAAGCTTGTCAGGAGCTTTAGGACAGGTATTCTATTATTTAAGCATGAATACTCATTTTGAAAGTATTACACGTGGTGTTATTGATTCAAAAGATCTAATCTATTTTGCATCATTAACCTATGCTGGGGTATTTTTAGCCGAGAAATCACTTCAATCAAAAACTTCATAACTATTAAAATTCAGCAACATGAAGACTAAAAGTGTAAGTATATACATAGTATTTGTATTGGCAGCCATTGTAATTGCCAATATAGTTTCCGATAAATTATTTGTGCGTCTCGATTTAACCGAAGATAACCGATACACCTTAAGCGAAGCTACCAAAGATATTATTCGAAATTTAGATGAACCTGTAACTATTACAGCTTATTTTAGCGAGGATTTACCTCCCGATATTGCAAAAACTCGTCGTGACTTTAAAGAGTTATTGACTGAATATCGCAATATTTCAAAGAATAACATTATGTATGAATTTATTAACCCAAATGCCGATGAAGAAAAAGAGCAAGAAGCTATAAGCAAGGGCATTATGCAAGTTTCAATTAATGTTAGAGAGAAAGATCAGGTTAAACAACAAAAAGCTTTTTTAGGTGCCCTTATTCAAAAAGGGGAACAAACCGATATTATTCCTTTTATGCAACCTGGTACTGCCATGGAATATGCACTATCGTCGGGAATTAAAAAGCTAAGTGTAGTTAACAAACCTGTAATTGGTTTTTTACAAGGCCATGGTGAACCGGAACTTAATGCCATGCAACAAGCAATGGTTGAGTTGGGAGTTCTATACCAAATGCAACCAGTCAACTTAAATCAAGGTGATAATGCCCTACAAGGAATATCCACGCTTGCAATAATTGCTCCTACCGATACTATTAATGAATATGAGTTTGCTCAAATTGATGCTTTTATGGCAAATGGAGGACGGATTTATATTGCCATGAACCGTGTAAACGGCGAACTTCAGCAGCAAAAAGGATTTTCTTTAAGTACGGGACTAGAAAGTTGGTTAGCTGCAAAAAATCTTATTGTCGAGAACAATTTTGTGATCGATGCAAATTGTGCTACTGTTGGTGTTCAACAGCAACAAGGTTTTTTCTCGTTCACCTCACAAGTTCAATTTCCCTATATTCCTATTATTTCTAATTTTACCGATCACCCAATTACAAAGGGACTTGAGCAAGTGGTCACTCAGTTTGTGAGTACCATTACCTATACCGGTGATTCTACCGTAACTTGTACCCCATTATTAACAACTTCAGAATCGGCAGGTACTCTTTCATCTCCTCTGTATTTCGATATTCAGAAAAATTGGGACAAAAGTGATTTCCCATTGGCTGAACTTCCTTTAGGAGCATTACTTGAAGGTAATATTGGTGGTGGAAACTATTCCAAAATGGTGGTTATTGCTGATGGTGATTTTGCCATTAATGGTCCTGAACAAGGAGCCCGCCAACAAAATCCAGATAATATAAACTTAATGGTAAATGCAATTGACTATTTAAGCGATGATACAGGCTTAATAAGTTTACGTACAAAAGGTGTTACCTCACGACCAATTGATACGGATTTAGAAGATGGCAGAAAATCATTTTTAAAATGGTTTAATTTTTTGATGCCTATACTATTAATAGTAATTATTGGCTTTATACGTAGTCAACAACAGCGTAATTTACGATTTAAAAGAATGGAGGAAGGTTATGTCTAAGCAAACTAATTTCAAAAAAATATTCATCATTATTGGAGTTTTATTAGTACTCTTATTAATTGTTAAACTGAAAGATAGAAAACAAGGAGACCGTTCATTTAAAGCCTATGTAGTTCAAATTGATACTTCAATAGTTAATAACATCATAATCACTCCAAAAGGTAAAACAGAGCGTGTTAACCTTATTAAAGAAGGAAAATTATGGATGATGAGTATAAATAATAAGAAGGTTCAGGCCGATAACGGTTTTATTGATAATTTATTGGGTCAGGTAGCAGCACTTAAAACCAAAAGTATTGCAGCAACTTCTAAAGACAAATGGGTTGAATATGAGGTTACCGATTCGGCTGCTAGTCATATTGTTTTAAAAGAAGGAAAGAAAGTACTAAGCGATTTTCTAATAGGCAAATTCTCCTATAAACAGCCCCCTCAAGGTCAAAACCCTAACAGACAGCGCCAGAATATTCAAATGACATCATATGTACGTATAAATAAAGAAAATGAAGTTTATGCTGTCGACGGATATTTAAGTATGATGTTTAATCGTGATGCTGATGCTTTTAGAAATAAAATGGTTGTAAGTGGAGAACCTCAAAAATGGAAAAAACTGGTATACTCCTATCCTGCCGACAGCTCATTTACATTAACTAATATGAATAACAAGTGGATGGTAAATGGTGCATTGGCTGATTCAGCATCTGTTGCAACTTATTTTTCACGTATTAAAAATTTAAGCAATAGTACCTACGATAATAATATGGAATTGTTTGATGGTCAACAGGCTGAATTTTCTGTAAGAATAGAAGCCGATAATGCAACTCCAATAGAAGTTAAAGCATTTCGAAATAATACAGGTGAATTGGTATATATTTCAAATCAGAATAAAGGGAATGTGTTAAAATCAGCTTCAATACAGCAAACTCTATTTGTTGGAAAAGAACAGTTTATTATTCCTTAATATAAAACCTTGCATTGGCTACTTGCTGGAAATAAACCATCAATTGCCTGTTGTGAATATTTCGGAATGAAATTTAAAATATTCAAATCCCTTTCGCTATATTGCTGAAAGGGATTTTTTTATATAATATGTTCGAACAGACTAAAATTAAGGTATCAACTATCGAAACAATTGATTTTAACGATATAATTGAAATTTCAAATCATTGTTTCGGTGAAAGTTTTATAACGACTAATAAACTAAACGAAACATTTATTTCTGAAGGAGTATTTTTAAAAATTGCATACAATCAGCTTACCATTGGATTTTGCATGGTTAAAAACATCCCAAATACTGAGCTTGAAGCCTTATATGGAACAAACTCTAAATTAGATCACATCTTTTTATTTCAAACAATTGCGATTCATCCAAAATGTCAGCGAAAAGGATTCGGAACGAAACTTATTCAAAAAGTAATTCAGGAAATAAAAAGTAAGTTCATAAAAAGCGCCTTGTATTATCCATCGTGGGATGAACCAAAAAGCCAGGCATTTTGTAAAACAGTTTTAAAAAACGGTTTTAAGGAGTATAAAACCTATAAAAACTTTTGGTTTGATGATAGCCTTGCAAACAATTATACTTGCATTATCTGTGGAGAACCCCCCTGCACTTGCTCAATGAAACTTTTCTGTTGGGAAATAAATTAAAGTTGCCTTTTTAGTATTTATCAAGCTCTATACCACGCTCCTGAACATCAACAGTCTGTGTCATATTATTTTCGGCATAATAAAAAGTACCATAAATAATAAAAGGGTTGGATTCATCTATTTTTACTTCTGGAATTAACTTATAGGTAACTATAAATTTAGGAGTAGATGGCATATTCATCCACATATATTTCACCAATTGTTGTCTTTCATTAAAAATAAAAATAGCATTGTGGCTTTTAACATTTTCAACCCTATATCCAACAGGTATTTTTTCTTGAATTTTTCCATATTTGTTTAAGTCACCCTTACTCACCATTACATTTACAATCACTTCACCATTTTCTTCAAAAGGTACCTGCCGAATACAAGCCACCCCTTCCGACGTAAAATCATCATAAGTAATCTTTGTTTTTTCTTGCCTAGCAATTAACATATCCTCAGTAGTCTCGCCCGGTATAACTGTAATTACCTGAGGGTAAATATTTGAACGCAAAGGTTCTGTACTATTTATCCAATTGGCCACCCCCTTTAAAACAAAATACCCTTCAAGCTGAGGAGCCACTGTAATAGTTAATTTAACTTCAACTGGTTGATTTTCGGGATAACTTAACCATTGAAAAGTTGCTTTTTGATTTTTAAACCTAAAATCGGCATTCATTTTTTCCTTAACTTCAGGTGTAAAACCATTTGGTAGCTCTATTTGCATACGAGCCACACCCTGCATATGGTTTTCTGGTAAGCTTATAATCATTAAGAATTCATTCCCTGCTTTCACCTCCTTGGGTACACTAATAAGTATACCCTCTTCTTGGCCATTTACTGACCCTGAGATAAATACCAATAGAATTATTAATTTTATAAAAATCCTAACCATTAACCAAACTGTTATTGCAAATTTGCGGGCAGCAAAATTAATTCTTTTTATTATTATTCAAATGTTTATAGCTTTTAAATCCCACATTTTGGGTTTTATTCCCAAAGCATGTTGCGTATAATTATCTGTTTTTCGTATTGATGCCTTGTCAGCTTGCTGCAAGGTTGTTCATTTTCTTTAAGCCCATTCGCTTAAATATAGCCACCTGTTTTCTTTTTCAGGCAATTGTGTTTCCAATTCATTTAACCTTTTCGATAATTCCACAATTTCCTCGCTTAAAATAGTTCCTTCGCTCAATTTGGTTTCAATCGTGCTTTTCTCATTCTCAATATTTTCAATCTCTTCCAACAAATCTTCGTATTCCTTTTGCTCTTTATAGGTAAGTTTTATCTTTTCCTGTGGCTCCTTTTCCGGTTTAACAGTTTTTCCTTTTATTTCTTTCTTTTTATATAGCGCTTGATTATCAAGCCATTCTCTATAAATACTATAATTACCCGGAAAATCTTTAACTTTTCCCTCACCCTGAAAAACAAAAAGGTGATCAACAATTTTATCCATAAAGAACCTATCGTGTGATACTATAAGTACGCATCCCTGGAAGCCTTTTAAATAATCTTCCAATACATTTAGGGTCATAATGTCAAGATCGTTCGTAGGCTCATCAAGAATAAGAAAATTCGGATTCTTCATCAGCACAGTCATAAGGTAAAGCCTACGTTTTTCTCCACCACTTAATTTATAAACAAATGAATAATGCGTTGATGGAGGAAATAAAAAATAGTTCAAAAACTGAATAGGCGAAAGCCTTTTACCTTCTCCAACTGCAATATCCTCAGCAACTTCTTTAATTACATCAATTACCTTTTTTTGCTCGTCAACTATAATGCCGTCTTGGTTATAGTAGCCCATTACAACAGTCTGTCCAATATCGAGGTTTCCTGAATCCAGTTGTTGTGTACCCATTAAAATATTTAGAAAAGTTGTTTTTCCGCAACCATTATCTCCAATAATCCCTATCTTCTCGCCTCGCGCAAAATTGTAGGTAAAATCATCCAGTATTTTTATATCACCAAACGATTTTTTAAGATTATACATTTCCACAACCTTTTTTCCTAGCCTTGCACTCTGCACATTAATATTTACTTCGCCCTCATTCTTTTGTTTATTTGCAGCCTCTTTGGTTTCGTAAAATGAATCAATCCTATATTTAGCTTTGGTTGATCTGGCCGAGGGAGATCGGTTGATCCAGTCAAGCTCCTTTTTGTATAGTGCTCTGGCCTTATCTATCTCTGAATTCTGATTTAGTATACGTTCCTCCCTTTTTTGCAAGAAATACGAATAATTTCCGCGGTATCTAAAAATCTGATTGTCATCTAATTCCAAAATAACATCGCAAACCCGATCTAAAAAATAACGATCATGTGTAACCATAATTAAGGTGCTTTTCGAGTTTTTAAGAAATCCTTCTAACCATTCGATCATGTCAAGGTCAAGGTGGTTTGTAGGTTCATCAAGAATCAATACCTCAGGTTGTTTTATCAATACACTAGCAAGTGCTAGGCGTTTTTTTTGACCACCTGAAAGATGGCCAACTTTTTGACTTAAATTGGTTATCTTTAAAATACTCAATATCTGTCTTACCCTCACCTCATAATCCCAGGCTTTAAGGGTATCCATTTGTTGAATTGCAGCATCTAATCGATCTCCATTATCCTCCTTGCAGGCCAATTCGTATTCCTTTATAGCAGCTAAAACATTGCCCGACGACAGGTAAACCTCGTCCATTACAGACAATTCATTATTTACGGAGGGTTCTTGTTCTAAATATCCTACTGAAATATCCTTCCTGAAAATCAGATTTCCACCATCGGCTGTATCTTTACCACCAATAATTTTAAGAAGTGATGTTTTACCCGTACCATTGCGCGCAATTAGAGCCACACGTTGGTCTTTATCAATGGTAAAGTTTATATTCTCAAAAAGAACCAAATCTCCAAACGATTTGGTTAAATTATCAACCTGCAAATAATTCATAATATAGTGCTAAATAAAAATAAAATAAAAAAAACCGCCTCTAGGGGCGGTTCTTTATCTCGTTAGATTTGTCAAATTAAACCAATTCTTTAACTAATTCCTTTACCCTTAATATAAGCTTATCAAGTTTCAATGGTTTTTCAAAATAATCAGCTGCACCCAACTCCTTTGCTCTTTTTTCCTCTTCATACTGACTGCGTGCTGTTACCATAATTACTGGTATGGATACCAGTTTTTCATCCTTAGTCATTTCCTCAAGAACATCATACCCCGATAAACCGGGCATCATGATATCAAGCAGTACCAAGTCAATTTCATTCTTTCTCAAAACTTTTAACGCTTCTTCACCAGTTGTGGCAGTAGAAATTTTAAAGTTTTGTCCTTTTAGTGCACTTTCAAGTAATAGGTTATTTGTAGATGAATCATCAACCAAAAGTACGTTAGGTATAGAGTTTTTCATAAACTGGTAAAATTTGTTTCAAAATTGCAAAGTTGCTTTTAAGAATTTTTAAAAATAAGAAAACAAATTGTAAATTCATGAAAAATTTTAATAATGGCCTTAGGAAATTTTATGATATACATCAAATTTAGGTATATTTAAAGCAAAATTAAAGGTAAAAGAAATGATTGACCAGATTCAAAAAGAATTTTCACCGTGGTTTGACAACCTTTCTGAAGAATTATTGCAAAAAGTTGCCGAAAATCAGGTAAATCTTACATACAATAAAGGTGAAATATTATGCAAGCAAGGAGGTTTTGCTTCTCATATGTTTTTTTTAACCCATGGGCTTATTAAAACTTACAAAGAACATAACGATAAAAATCTGATATTAAAAATAATGACTATCCGCTTCTTCACCCCCAAAATAGTTAATCATTTTGACCCTCATTTTTTGTTGAAATATGGTAACGTACAGATTACTAAACTACTACCAAAATTCGATTTGTATTGCTTAAAATAGCACGTTCATAAAATCGTCCTAAATGAATTTTATTAGAATGAAAAATCTT
>JAQICC010000070.1 GCA_027858735.1 Salinivirgaceae bacterium | reverse complement strand
GGACAAGTTATCGGCACTTTACCGATGTAAAATCGGCACAGGCTCCCTAGGAGAAGACTTGCCCGCTTTGTCTTTATTGTTCTCTCCTGGGAGAGATGCCCGCAGGGCAGAGAGGGAATTAAATAATCCATAAAAACCCGAAACTTGATTCTTGACTTAACACTAGTTTAGTATGGCGATGTTTTATCCAATGAACCTGTAAAGCCTTTCCAGAACTTGCATCGGGGGCTCTAAATTCAACCTGCCTGCTGGCAGGCAAGGTCAACAAGGGTTTCAACCCCAGGTAAGGAATAGATAATAAAGATCGTCGCAAGTATTTATTTAATTGACAGTTAAATGTCTGAATGCGACGAGATATTAAGAAGCGTACAAAATAACATAGCTAATTTAAACTTGAGGCAGGGTGTTTTTTATTATGATGAATATCAGGAACATACAGAATTATAGCGAGGCGTTGATTTTATATCGAGCTGAGCTTACTAATACACCAATAATAAGTAAAATTATAATACCAGAGTTTAGGAGCATGATTAATCCCACCGAGAAATATTCATCCATGGCTCCTACAAGCAAATTGCCTATTGCAACCCCAACTGCATAAAAAGTGTAAATAAGTGACTGGCCTGATGATCGCATTTGAGAAGGAACAATTTTATGCACAAATGCTATAACTGAAACAAAAAATAAACCTATACTAATACCATGAATTATGCCTATGCCAACAGCTACATTTGGCGATGAATTTAAGCCGTAGGCTGCCATTCTAAGGGATGTTGCCAGCATAGTAAATATAAAAATCCGAAAGGCTCCATACCTTTTAATTAGGCGTTTACCATAAAAGAAAAATGGGAGTTCACTTATGGCTTGTACCGCAAAAGCAAGCCCAATGGTTGCATTAGTAGCTCCAATTTCGTGATAATACACATTTATTATTAGGTAAATAGGTGCTGAAAATATGCTGTAAATAAAAATGATAATAAAAAAGATAAACAGCTTTTTTTCAGTTCTTAATAAGTTGGCAATAGATTGAAAATTAGGTGGTTTAAGGTTTTTTGTAATGGATAGTGGTTTGTATAGAAAAAACAAGATACCCCATACTAAAAAGTACATACTTGCTGCAACTGGAAAAATTATTGATAGGTTGACATTTTCTATAAATAAACCGGTAATGAGTGATGAGCTAGCCCAACCAATAGAAGCCCATAATCTTAATTCTCCATATGATGTTTTGCCCTTGCTTTGTTCTTCATAGTCGAGTGCAACGGTATCAAGTAGCGATATTATTGGATTTAGGAATAAGGTTAACAATATCATAAAAAGTAAAATGGCAATGGCTCCTTCAAGCACCAGAAAAAAGGGCAGGAGTAAAGTGCTAATGCCAATTGAAACCAAAAGGGTGTTTTTGCGGCCAAATCTATCAGCCAAAATGCCCCATATAGGTATTACTACAATGTTATTAAATTGTTGGAACGCAGCAATTATACCAATTTCAATACTGGTTAATCCGGGGCCTTCTTTTAAAAATATATAGAAATAACTGGCCCATGAAGCCAAGGCTGCAAAAGTTAGAAAAAACAGTGCCTTTATTATTAATTGTTGATTTGTAACCCGAACTTTAATCATTCTAAAATTTTAAGATACAAAAGTATTAATTTATTAGTTCTGCTTGTTGAAATAGTTTGAATTAGGATGGAAAATATGCAATAGTTTCAATAATTTTCAATAATTTTCCGGCTCTTTTTTCAATAGAACATAATAAGAATGAAAACTATAGCAATTGTTTGTGGAGGCTACTCAAAAGAAGATGTAATATCATATAAAAGTGCAGAGCAAATTGAAGAAGGTCTCGATAAATCGAGATATATTGTTTACAAAGTTTTTGTATCGAGGCAAGCCTGGGTTGTAAAAACAAATGCAATAGACTTACCTATTGATAAAAACGACTTTAGCTTTATACATAAAGGTGTAAAAATTAGATTCGATGCCGTTTTTATGGCCATTCATGGTTCTCCCGGAGAAGACGGAAAGCTGCAATCGTATTTTGAGATGCTTAATATTCCTATATCTACTTGCAATGCATTTGTGGCGGCCTTAACTTTTAATAAGTATGCCACAAAAGCCTATTTAAAAGGTTATGGAATTGAATCGGCAAAAGCAGTGGTTGTTCGAAACGATCTTCATGTAGATGAGAACTCAATAATTGAGAAACTTGGCTTACCCATATTTGTTAAACCCAATAACGGAGGTTCAAGTTTTGGAGTTAGCAAGGTAAAAGAAAAGGGGCAGCTTAAAGAGGCCATAGAAAAGGCTTTAGTAGAGGATGTTGAAGCTATTTTAGAAGAATTTATTGAGGGTAAGGAGGTTACTGATGGTGTTTATTGTTATGGCAATGAGATAACAGCATTACCTATAACCGAGATTGTTAGCAAAACTGAGTTCTTCGATTTTGAAGCTAAATATGAAGGTCTGTCAGATGAAATTACACCAGCCAGACTTTCAGATGAACAAACTTATGAATGCCAAAGTTTAAGTGAAAAAATTTATAAGTTATTAAACTGTAAAAGTTTAGTGCGGATTGATTATATAATACGCGATAATAAATTTTATTTTATGGAGGTGAATACGGTACCCGGCATGAGTAAAGAATCTATTATTCCTCAGCAAGTAAGAGCAACCGGAATGTCAGTCACCGATTTTTACAGCAAACTAATTGAAGATGCCATAGAACGCAATAAATAGCCTTGTATCTAAACTGAAAAAAAACATTAAATGATTGAACGAATTACGATAGATACCTATCTAAAAAAGCATAGTAAAATTTCGATTATCGATGTACGTTCACCTGGAGAATTTCAGAAAGGACACATTCCAAATGCATACAATATTTCCTTATTCTCAGATGATGAAAGGGCAAGGGTAGGAACGGCATATAAGCAACAATCGAAAACAAAAGCGATTGAATTGGGATACGTATTTGTAGCCCCAAAACTTGAATATTTTATTGAGGAATCGCGAAAGCTTGCGCCGAATGGAACAATTGCAGTGCATTGTTGGCGTGGAGGAATGCGGAGCGAGGCTTTTGCAAAACACTTGAGTGAAAATGGATTTAAACAGGTTTTTGTAATTGAAAAAGGGTATAAAGCATTTCGGAATTATGTGCTTTCATATTTTGACAATAAGTTTAAATTAATTGTTATTGGTGGCTATACCGGCAGTGGTAAAACAGAAATTTTAGCTGAAATTGCAAAGCAAAACAAGCAAGTTGTCGATTTGGAATTGTTGGCAAATCACAAAGGCTCTGCCTTTGGAGGTATAGGGCAGCTGCAACAACCTACGTCAGAATTTTTTGAAAATATTTTATTTCAAGCAATGCGTTCAATGAATATTAATGAACCCATTTGGATTGAAGATGAAAGCATGAATATAGGGAAGATATTTCTGCCAAAAGCGTTGTTTGATCAAATGCGCGATCAAATGGTTTATTTTATTGATATTCCGCGAATTGAAAGAGCTAAGTTTTTGGTTGAGAATTATGGAAATCAAAATGATGAAGCACTAAAAGAAGCTATTTATAAAATATCAAGAAGACTGGGGCCCCAAAATACAAAAGAAGCTATTGAATCAATTGAAAAAGGTAATTTTTTAAAGGTGGCTGAGCTTTCATTAATTTATTATGATAAATCGTATTTTCGCGGGCTTAACTCGCGAGATTCAAATAAAATAACAACTTTTGAATTTGAAAAGGTTGATGAGGTGGAAAACGCAAAAAAATTGTTGGAATTCTTAAAAATAGAGGCAAAATGACTAAAGAAGGACAGATAATAAATATTTTTGAAAAACAGATAAAGGAGGCTCTCGAAGAGATGAGACCACCAGTGGAGCTAAGGGAACAAGTGGATATTCATTTTGAATTTGAAAACAATACACTTGAAATACTTGAAGTTAGACCCTCATGGAAAAACCCTGATAAGAAAACAAAAACGCCTGTATCAAAAGCCAAGTATATAAAATCTCGGGGAGTATGGTCTATTTACTGGATGAGAGCCAGTGGAAATTGGGAAAAATATGAACCAAAGACAATGGTAAACAATTTGTCGGAATTTTTTGAAGTGCTAAAAGAAGATCAATATGGCTGTTTTTTTGGATAGAAATTTCGATTTATAAGTAAAATAAATATAGAATGTCAGAAAAAATTAAACTAACACAATATAGTCATGGTGCAGGTTGCGGTTGTAAAATATCACCCAAAGCATTAACCACCATTTTAAAAACAAGTATAGCCCAAATTCAATCGGATAAATTGATTGTAGGAAATGATACCCGAGATGATGCAGCTGTTTATGACATAGGCGGTGGAAAGGGCATTATTAGTACTACTGATTTTTTTCTGCCCATTGTTGACGACCCATTTACCTTTGGCAAAATTGCTGCAACCAATGCCATTAGCGATATTTATGCCATGGGGGGTAAACCTATTATGGCAATTGCTATTTTAGGCTGGCCTGTAAATATTATTCCAACGGAAGTTGCTAATCAAGTAATTGAGGGGGGACGAGAAGTTTGCCGACAAGCCGGAATTGTTTTAGCTGGTGGGCATAGTATTGATAATCCAGAACCATTATTTGGATTGGCGGTTACAGGAATTGTAGATTTAGATAAGCTAAAAAGAAATGATACCGCTACAGCGGGATGCAAACTATTTTTGACTAAACCGTTGGGAGTAGGAGTTTTGTCGACCGCTCAAAAACAAGGGAAATTGAAACCCGAACATGCCGATATTGCCCCTAATTCAATGATGCTATTAAATAGTATTGCAACAGAACTTTCAGATATAAAAGGAATTACCGCTTTAACCGATGTTACCGGATTTGGCTTGATGGGACATTTACTTGAGATTTGTGAAGGAAGCAATGTGCAAGCAGTTATTGAGTATAATAAGGTTCCTGTTTTTAATGAAGCCATAGATTACATTGCTCAAGGTTGTATTCCAGGAGGTACCCATCGCAATTGGGATAGTTATGGCGATAAAATTAATTTAACAGATGATGCGCAACGATTAATACTTGCTGACCCGCAAACTAGTGGTGGTTTGCTAATTGCTGTTGAAGAAGGGTCGGCTAAAGAAGTTGAAGTACTTTTAAAAGCCAATGATTTATTTTCTGACGAAATTGGGTATCTGGAAGAATATAGGGGCAAGAAACGGATTACAGTAAACTAAAAAAGAGGCTTTTCAAACTTATTGTTTTAAAAGCCTCTTTTGCGTTATTTATGCTAGTTCTATTATAATTTTATTGCAAGTCCTAAGTTAAGGAAAGATATACCATAACCTACTTCAGCCATGCCAGCAATATTATCAGTAAAGTAATAACGTCCACCAATATACCATTGAGTTCTTAGACCGCTTGATACATCATTGGTAACCCCTAGAGTTGAAGTACCGAACTCTTTACTTGAAATAGTTTCAAAACCTAACATTAAACCCGTATAAGTATCAAAATTGTCAATTAGTGGATAATGAAAAGAACCTCTACCTCCAAAAATTAGGTTGGTGTATTTATAGCCCCAATTTATTCCATAGGCAGAATATTCCCATTTATAGGAGGCAAAGCCAAAATAGCCACCAACACCCACAGATCCTTTGTCTAATACATTGTCTAAAATTCCTAATTCAAAAGATGCTGAAATAGGTGGAATTTGAGTTGAAAAATAGTTTCCAGAATACCTTACTGTGTTATTTGCCGTATTTGAGTAATCGCCATTGTAGTTTTCAACTTCGGTATTTCCATTTAGGCTTTGCGGTATTTCAACCTTTATTCCATTTTCATTCTTTTCAGAACAGGCTATCGTAAAAAGTACACATGGGCCTATTGGTGCTAATTTGTTATAGATTATTTTTCTCATTTGTTTTTTTAATTCAAGCACCTAATTATTAGTAAAATATAGTTCTACTACCATTTTCGTAGGTAAGGATTAAATTAGGTGTATTTTTAAGTTTTCAGGTAAGCAGTCTTCTGTACCGATTGACTGAATACTGTCTACTACGATTCACTTCTCTCAGCCAACATTTCTTCTTGTTTTTTACTTATTTCTTCAAAGCGTTTTTCAAAATTTATCCAAATGCTTTCAAGCGCTTTTATTTCAGCATCTGTTAACTGGGTGTCAAGATTATTTCTCTTATCTTGGTATTTAGCCCATTTGGTCATGATTTGAGTGCTTTTAATAGCAACCTCAGCAGTAGCTTTGGTCAATTTAATTTGTTCCATCATGGTTAAATCCTCTGTTGCTTTATCGGCGTATTCACCATATTCCTCAAGCATATCATCAACCAATTGGGCATATTCGTCGGCAACTTCACTCATGCCTTTTATGTAATCAACCACTTCAGAGTTGTCTTTTAATTCGGCAGGTATTTCAACTTCAATTTTTCCAAGCTTGTTGTTTGCTTTATTGGTAGTGGAATTATCGCTTGAACAATTTGCCATAATAAATATGGTTATTACTGCAATTAGTAGAGTTTCGATAATGTTAAGTTTAGTTTTCATAATAGATGTAATAATTAATTAATATTCGCTTTTAAATGATCTTAGTAATGTTTTGACTTGCCATATAAGAACTGAAATAGCCATGGGTAAGGTTATAATTAATGGTAAGTATTTAATTAATTGAATAATAAAATTTGAAGTAGGTTTTATATATGATTCTTTTGGTTTTTCAGGATTATAATGAATCATAACATCATGATCCTTTTTAAATTCCTTAATTTTTTTCGTAGCCACAAAGCGTGAGCTATATCGTCTAAATTGACTTGAAGGTTTAATTTTTATGATTTTACCTTCGGTTTGTTCCCAGTTTTGGTTTCTTTTGCTTCTTGTAGTTTGGGATACGAAGCGAACATTACCAATAGTATTCCACCAATAATCATGATAGGGCCAAATATTAGCCGGCCTTTAATTTCGTCTTGAGTAGGAGCCTTTTTGTTTTTTACAATTTCGAGTGCCATAGGTTGAATTTTGAATCAAATATATTTTAAATTGAAAAAAAAAATGACACATATTATTAAGTGATAGATATAGATTTGAAAGCGTAGCTTAATTCAATGAAAATGCAAAAACCAGCAGTAGAATGTGCTGGTTTTTGCTGTATGTATTGATTATGTTTAAATCAGAGAGCCTTTGATTTTGTGAAACAAAATTAATTAGTCGAGCTCCTGCCGGCCTTACAGGTGGGGATTATGAGTGGTTTACACTGAGCGAAGTCGAAGTGTAGTTGAAGGATCTCTTGGGTTTTATTCCCCGCCACTTGTGGCGGGGAATTTCATTAAAATATGTTAATGTAACCATTGCAAGGATAACATCAATTATTTTTTATTAAAGCCTAATATCCGCGAGTCACGTTATGACTTGTATGTAAACTGAGGTTTGCATAATATCACAAATTGTTGTTTGTAAATGAGTTACGTCTTAACTATCAGTGGTTTAGCTTTAATTACGAATTTACGGTAAAGCATGATATTAAAGACTTTTTGTTTCCCCAATTGTAGCAGTACCGGAAAATGTTTTACTTTCAGTATCTAATAAATCCCATACCACAATGTCATCGAATTTAATCTTATCGCTACTTAATCTGGTAATAGTACCGCTACCTTTCATGGAGCTATACAAAACGTCTTCATAAGTTAGTAATACGCCACCGTCAGTGCTTGCCTCAGCGCTTTCATTGTTGTTTGCAGGAATGTTTCCTATGTGCAAAGTCATTATTTGCTGATCGGCACCGGCGCCATAAATTTCTACTCTATTGTAATCGGTAATGTACATAACATCTTGTATAAGAGTGTTAAATTCTTTTCCGTCAATATTTAAGGTGTAACTACCTTTATATGCAGAATTGTTTGTTTCAGGATTATCATCACGATCATCTTTATTACACGATGCAAATGCAAGAATACTTGCAAATAAAATTAAATTTAGTTTTTTCATTTTTGATTATTTTTAGTTTGAATTATATGAGAAAGTGAAATTTAGGGTATATGAAAATTCAATTTTAAAATACCCTGAATTATATTTTATTTGTAAAGCGATACTTGTTATTGCTTAATAACGTGTTTTGTAATTGAGTATTCTCCGAAATTTATTAGCATTACATATACACCATCTTTACTATCCTCTAAATTTAAAGTAGTGCTATTGCTAAGTGTTATTATTTGCTTTCCATCGAAGGTAAATAGTGTTATTGTTTTTATAGCTTCAGAGCTAGAAATATGCAGTACTCCAGCACATGGATTTGGATATACATTTACAAGTGCTTTCTTAAAGTCATTTATTCCAACAAGGTTTGTAAGCGTTACAGGAATATCTTCATTTGCACCGTTCAAAACAATTTCACCACTGTATTCTTCACAATTGTCTGTAGTAATTGTATAGCTGTAGTTTCCATTTGTTAGCGTTATGGTTGCTATGCCATCAGTGTTTGTTTCAATGGTAGTGTTATTAATGCTTATGGTAGCACCATTAATGGCGCCATTGAAATCTTCAACATTAAAAGTAATGGTAAAGGTTTCTTCACCTTCAGCAATTAATGCTACGGAAATATTTGTATTGGCATTGTTAATAGTTGTTTGCTGTGTGTAAGCTTGGTAACCAGTTGCCGAAACAGTATAGCTGTAAGTACCATTTTGTAACTCAATACCAGCAATACCTTCGTTGTTACTAATAATTGTAGAGTCGTTTATAACAACTGTAGCTCCTTCAATTGCAGTTGAATTGCCAGTAATGGTAAATGAAAGTTGGTATTTTTCTGCAGATGCGGGACTCAATGTAACCATTTCATTTAAATCTTTACCAGAGACATAAATTGTGCCTGTTTTAGAAGTATAACCATTAGCAGTAATTTCATAAGCGTATCCACCATCGGTTAGGTTAACAGTCGCCTCACCATTTTCATCACTGGTTAGGGTAGTATCATTTATTGATATTGTTGCATCTTTAATATCATTGGTACCATCATCTATTATAAACTTTAAGGTGTGTTTTTCAGTTTCACCTGCTACCAATAAAACGTTAACTTCCTGATCAGCACCAGCTACAGCTACTTCGCCTTCGGTATCGCCATGGTAAAGCGTTGATGCTGTGTAAGCATATGTTCCATCAATCAGGTCAATGCGAATAGATGTTTCAGAATCGGCTGAAATGGTTTTATTGTTTATGTAAACAAAAGCATTGCTAACAGGGCCATTTACATCGGTAAAATTAAAGGTAATTTTGTGTGTTTCTTCATCGGATACCGAAAGAACAGCGGTAATATTATAATCGCTACCACTTATAGTTATTTCACCACTTTGTTGAACAAAACTATATGCCGAAATCGTATAGGCATAAGTGCCAGAAGCAAGGGCGATAGTGGTTTTACCATTATTATCGGTTTTAAGGTTGTTTCCATCAATTGTAATAGTGGCATCTTTTACTACATCGTAACCATCTGAAACATTGAATAATACTGTGCTTGCACCAACGGTTTTAGTTGTTAGAGAAAAAGCCGTATAATTATTGTAGCCCGAGCCCCAAACAATAATGTAAGTTTTGTCTTTTACGCCATTAAATTCTGTGATGCTGTTATATGTCTCTATCAAAGTATCTTTTGTAGCTCCATCTAAAATCATTACAAAATCGCCTTCGGTTAGTTCAATTTTTTGATCTTCAGTAGCTGTATATGAATAATAATTACGCACTAAACCTTTTTCAAGACCATTTACAATAACCGCTTTGGTTCCGTCAATAACTATGGCATTCTCAAGTGTTTCTCCTGCCAAAGGAGCAGCTTCTGAAATGGTCCATGTAAACTCATCGTTGCCATTATTTCTCCATTCTATAATCATAGCATCACCAGCCTCAACTTCAGCGGCTATTTCGCCTTTAGAATTCGAATAATAGTTTGTATAGTTGCAACCGTTTGTGAGATAAATTGAGTGTTCCAAAGCTTTATCTGTAATTGTAAGAATTGAGTTTTTTGTTGCAGTAAAGGAATAGTATGTATTTGTTAAACTAGCACTGCAAACTATATCACCGATAGTGTTAATTGCAATTGGTGTGGTGCATGTTTCACCTTCTAGAATATCACGCTCGCTAAGCGTCCATGTAAAAGCAGTTTCATCTTTATTAAACCAGGTAATGTATTCCAATTCATTTGCGTCTAAAAATGTTTCGGTGAAAGAAGTGTATGGCCCATTTTCAGCACTTACCGCACGAATAGCTACTTTGCTAGTTGGTGTATATGAGTAATAAACTTTTTCTAAGTCTGCCGGATATTTCACATCACCCGCATTGTCAATTTTTATAGCGCTCATCATAGATTCTCCTGGTATTACATCACGTGCATGTATGGTCCAAGGAATAGTAGATTGATAGTTCTGTTTCCAACGTATAATGTAAGTCTTGCCTGATATAACTTCGTAATTTAGCTCACCTTGACTGTCATAAGTGGCGTAATCAAATGAGCAATCTGTAGCAATTCCAATTTTACAACTTTTAGCCGCATCACTTAGTGTTAACACCTGGTTTGTAGTTGCTGTGTAGCTATAAAAAACGTATTGTGCTGTATTTGGCAGCTCAAGTTCAGTAGGGCTATTTGCATCACCAATAATCGGGATTATAATGGGGTTAGCGCATGTTTCTCCTAAGTCAGCATCTCTAATTGAAAATGCCCATGAGAAAATTTCATTAATGTCATTTTCCCATTCAAAAATGTAGGTTACATCTTTTTCGCAAGCAAAAGATAAATCACCATTATAGCTATAAAAGGCCGGTGATTCATCGGTGCAATTGGTGAAAATATTTACAATATTTCTAAAACTTGCATCACTAACCTCCATTATGCCGCTTTTGCTAGCAGTATAGCTATAATATTGTTTTCCGTATTCGAAATCAAAATCTACCGTTCCCAGTTCAACAGCAATTGGGTTTTTACATGTTTCACCCAACAGGTAATCTTCTTCAGTAAGTGACCATGTGAAAGCAGCATTGGTATCATAGGCGCTTTCCCATTTCAATATATAAGGTATTCCAGCATTAGCTAATATAAACATTTCACCATCATAGCTTATTTGGGAGTATCCTGATTGGTTGCAGCTTAAAAACATGCTAACATTAAACTCATTTGTATCGCTATCGCTAATTAAAAGTTTACAATCTTTAGTGGCCGTATAGGTATAATACTGTTCTTTTTCGCCATCAGCAAAATTAACATCACCAGCTGTACTTAATTGAATTGGAATGGCACAACTGCCTCCAACGGTATTTTTTGCAAGAATTGTAAACGAGAAAAGGTCGTTTGTGTAATCGTCACAGGCTACATTATATTTAATAATGAATTCTTCCCCAGCTTCAGCTTCATATTCCAGATTGGCTCCGTCGCCCCATACAGTGTAGCTATTTTCCGATAATCCACAGCTACTATAAAGCTTTAAACTGTTAACCAATACACCTGATTTAGCGCCTTCAGTTGAAGTGGCATTTAATGTTGTAATTTTTATCAAATCTTTTTTAGGTGCGGTAAACTTGAAATATTTTGTACCTGTTCCAATAGATGATGTTACGGTTCCAAAGCCATCAATTTCAATTGCATTTGAACAAGTGGCTCCTTTTTCGTTGGCAAATTTAAAATCAAACTCAAATGTTTCTTGACTCAGACTGTTAAGGAAAAAAATATAGGTTGTACCTTCCAAAACAGTTAATCTGTAGTTTGAGTTGTATGCAAACAGATTTTCATAACCATCTTTTTCTGTTACTTCAATCTCTATATTATCTACATTGTCAAAACAAATTACACCATCGGTTTCAGGTGTAAACGAATAGTAAACTCGTTTTTTATTTTCTCCCATACCAATTTTACCCGATTCAGTAATTACAATAGGTAAATAGTTGAATTCTCCTAAAATTGCATTGCGTTGGGTTAATGTCCAGTCAAATGAACCTGAAATGTAGCTTTCTACCATAATAATATAGGTTTCGCCAGCTAAATGGTATTTTTGTTCTCCTGAATATCCGTAGCTAACATCCTCGCCATCAAGATTACTTACTATGGTGTTATAATCGGCATGTTCCGATAATATAATTACAGCAGAATCAGTTAAGGTATAAGAGTAGTAAAGGTTGTCTTTCCCTTCAGGAAATGTTATTGTTCCTGCCGAATCAATAACAATAGGGTTGTCAAAGGTATCACCGGTATCGGCAAAAACCGAAAGTGATAAAAACAGCGATAGGATAAGTAAACATTTTTTCATAATAATCATGTGTTTAAAATTTGCGACCATGTTGAAATATGATTCACCTTTGAGTCTTGCTCAGCCGTGTCTCAATATTTATATCAGCCATGGGCTGTTACATTTTCAGGTTAAATATGCAGTAAATGTATATTTAGCTTAGATGTAAATGAAGGTAAACTTGAATATGTGATTTTGAAAACTGAAAGTGTGGCCGATTGGTAATTAACTGTAAATTTCTGATATGGGTAAAAAGAAATACCTGTTGAGAAAATGAGAGGAGTTATAATTTGTCAAATACCTGCATTAGTGATTGTTTGCGGCGCGTTGATATCGGAATTTCAGTATTGTTGTTTAAAATTATAAATCCGCCATCGGTTTTATCAACCTTTTTAATGGAATTTAAGTTTACTAAATACGATTGATGGGGGCGAATAAAATTAAATCCTTCAAGCAAATCATTATATTCTTTCAGGGGTTTCGAAACTAATATATGCGTTCCATCAGCCAAATAAAAAGTGGTGTAGCTATTGTCACTTTGGCAGTATAAAATATCAGAAACATCAATTATATGCATCGAATCGCTAGTTCGGAGTACAATTTTCTTTGATTGGGTTTGCTTTTCGTAATGATCGAAAAAATTATTTACCTGCATTTCCATTTCGTTGCTTTGAATGCTTTGCAAGGCATTTTCAATGGCATTTGTAAATTCAAATTCGTTTATAGGTTTCAAAATATAATCGATAGCACTAAATTTTATAGCCTTAATAGCCAGATGGTTGTATGCTGTTACGAAAATCAACTTGAAATTGTAAGGTTTTACATTTTGCAGAATATTAAAGCCTGTTCCTCCTTTTAACTCTATATCAAGAAGTACAATGTCGGGTTTCGTTTTTTGAATGATTTCAATTCCTGATTCAACAGAATCAGCCTCACCAACCACTTCAATCGAAGGAAAATTATCACTTATTAAATTACGATTAAGTTCTCGTAATTGTTGTTCATCCTCTATTATTACTACTGTAGCCATTAAAAAATAGTTGTTTGATCCTTTAAAAATACATTACTCCATAATTATAGGCAAGCAAACCAGTACTTTTGTTCCTGATTTGTTTTCAACAGAACGGTCAATAATTATGGGCTCAGTTATATTGCGGTATTTTTTTTGAAGTACTTTAAGTCTTTGCTTAAATATTTCAGTTGCTTTCGATTCGTATACCTTGTCTGGATTTGCTAACCCAGCATTAACGCCAATCCCATTGTCAATAATTTCAATTTCAACTTGATCTACCTTTTCAGTAAAGTTAAGGGTTATCAATCCGCCTGTCCCAATGGTTCTCAATCCGTGTTTAACCGAATTTTCTATAAAGGGTTGAAGCATCATTGGAGGTATGAAAATCATTTCAGTGTCCATCTCTTTCGAGAAGTTAATCTGATAATCAAAAGCGCCATTCATGCGTAAGGTCTCAAGTTCTAAGTAATTTCGGAGGGTGTCAATTTCTTCATTAAGCGGAATGCTATCTTGTGATGAATTATTTAAAATAGAGCGGGTAAGCGATGAAAAATTGCCTAAAAACACGGCGGCTTTTTTTGCCTCGTTTTTGTACATATAGCTCTGAATACTAGCTAATGCATTAAATATAAAATGAGGATTCATTTGAGAGATTAGCAGTTGTTGCCGAAGTTTATTCTGAGTAAGTTCAGCTTGTCTTTTCCTCATTTCCTGAACATATATGCCCATTATAATGCCAATAAGTAATACCAGAATTAATATTAAGGATATTTTAAATCGCTGACTTTTAATTTCATTTTCAGCTGATAAAAGTTTTATTTGTTGTTCTTTTTTGTCGGTCTCGTAAGCAATCTCAAGCGATTGAAGTTCTTTGGCATTGGCAATACTTATTATGCTATCTTCAAAAGCTTTGCTTTTTTGCATGGCTTCAATGGCTTTTTCAAATTGTTTGGTTTCTTTAAATAATTCAAACATAGCATTGTTAGTAAGTATTATATTTTCATATGAATGAACTAATTCAGCTAACAATTGAGCCTTTATTAAATAATACTCAGCACTATCATTAATATGTTGTTTTGTTTTTATTTTACCCAAATAAGCATAGCATAACGATAGGTAACGGGTGTTATTATCTTTAATGTGCATGGGTATAGCTTTTTTAATAAAATGTTCAGCTTCTTTATAATTACCCATTGCAAAATGAGCTTGACCAATTAAGTGTTCAGCAACTGCTCGTCCTTTTTTGCTATCCAGTTCAATAATTATTTTTTTCGATTCTACAAAATAGTGCATGGCAGAATCAAGCGCATGTTCATACATGAAAACTTCTCCCATCGACCCATAATTGTAAGCCACAGTACGTTTGTCGCCTCGCAAATCAGCAATTTTAGCCGATTTTTTAAAATAGAGCATGGCTAAATTATAATTTTTTTGTACCACATATGCAGCACCTAAACTGTTCATGGTGTACGATGCTGATTTTAAATTTCCGAGTTTTTCTGATATTTTAAGAGCTTTATGAAAATAGTAAATGGCTTGTACACTGAAATCTTGCATTCGAAAAACCTGCCCCAAATTGTTATAATTATAATACAGTTGCGTACTATCTTTTAGCTTTAGTGCCATCTCGAGTGACTTTTTGTGGTATATCTCCGCCGAATCATACACACCATTATAACGGTACTGTAATCCAATTCGGTCAAGTGCTTCCATACTGCCTTTTGGATAATTGTTATTTCGGCATATGTTTTCGTACTTAAATAAAAGATTGACATAATGACCCTTTAATTCGCGTCTTTGCTTTTTTATAATGGCAAAACTTTTTTCTAATAAAGCAGAATCTGCTTTTGAGTTTAGCATAGCGTAAATACTGTCTGCCAATATATCAGATGCTTTATCATCTGTATTTTGAGCAATTGTATACTTAAAGCAAAAAATTGTAATTGTAAAAATAAATAGCACCTTTTTCAAGTGCAAAAATAGTTTCATGGGCAATGTTGTCTAAAATTTGGTACATTTTGCTCAATGCAAATATACTTTTATTCAAATAAAATGCTAGTAATTGAAAGCTTATATATCAAAACTTTAGAAGAAAAGTAACCTTATGTTTTTGTGAAATAGCACGACATTGTATCGTAATTTTATAATTCTTTCGTATGAAATATCTTTTCGGCCTTATTATTTTAACCCATTTATTGGTCTCATTAGTAGTTAAAACTATGTACTTTAGTGCATCTCGAGTTAGCTTCTACCTAAGTTGAGCGATTCGAACAAAGTGAAGAGGCGCTTTACTTAGGTAGAACCCTCCCGACCTCCGGTACGGACAGGCTGACCTAGGAATTGTTGGTTTTTACATTTTGAGTAGCCTGCCCCGATTATTTCGGGGAAACGAAAAGTATGAAAACCTTATAAGACCTCAGTCGATTGAGCAGATTTGCGATAGCGAATCGCTCAATTTGGGTCGTAGTAATGCCAAAAAAAGGATACTAACCTCAGAAAGTATCCCCAATATTCTTCATAATAAAATCTATTAAATATTCTTTATAATATCATCTATTGCTGATTTAACGTTTTGAAAAGCGTTATTGTCTTTTACAACATAGTTAGTTGCATTCTCTCTGACAAAATCATACACTAAATTTCCATCTTCCTGTCCTGAAAGTATTACCACTTTGGCCTGAGGATTTATGGAGTGAATTTCTTTAAGTATATCAAGACCATTTTTTGCATCAGGATTTTCACTGTTTAGGTAATAATCTAAAACAATTACATCAGGATTAAGATGCATGTGATTTAGGCATTCTTCGCCGGTTTGGAATGCAACAATGTTATAATCAGGGTTATCTGTTAATGATTCTCTTAGCATTTCAAGAAATATAAAATCATCATCTACCAAAATTATGTTGTACTTACCGTTCATAATCGACTTATTTATTATTAGGTGACTTTGTTACTTATTTGGTTAATTGTAAAAATATGAATAAAAATCAAAAGAGCAATGCTCATTTATTTTTCTTTTTCTTTTATGAAAAAAAATATTTTTTGTTTTAGGTCATTCGGATTAAATGGTTTTGTAAGATATTCATTCATTCCATTTTTCATGGCAATTTCTTTCTCAGAGCTCATAGCATGAGCTGTCATGCCAATTATTGGAATATTGCATTTTGGTTCAGGTAAGCTATTTCGTATATATTGAGTAGCTTCATGTCCGTCCATTAACGGCATTTGAATATCCATTAAAATAACGCTATATTCTTTTTCCTGAATAGCAATAATGGCGTCCTTACCGTTTTCAGCCACATCAACTTGAAAAGGTTCATTCCACGATGCAATAGTATCTTTTGCTAATTCTTGATTAATTAAATTGTCTTCAACCAACAGAATATTATGATTGAGGCGTATTTTTATTTCATCGTGATCTTCATTTGTTGATTTTTCTTCATTTTGCTCAACTACAGAAATTTTGTAATCAATTGAGAAAGTGAAAACAGAACCTTTTTTCACTTTGCTTTTAACCGATATTTGACCATCCTGTAATTCAATTAATCGTTTTACAATAGAAAGGCCAAGTCCTGTACCTTCGTATAGTCTAGCTGTATCAGAATGAATTTGAGTGAATGTTTCGAAAATATTTACCAGTTTTTTTTCGGGTATTCCAACTCCTCTATCGGTAATGGCAAATATAAGGGAGCAGTTATCTTCGTTGTTTTCGCATCTTGCCTCAACAGTTACTACTTGTCCGTGATTTGAAAACTTTAGGGCATTACTTATTAAGTTAATAAGTATCTGCGAAAGCCTGTAAGGGTCACCAATTAAGCTTTTCGGAATAAAGGGATCGATATGAATTTCAAGTTGAATATTTTTCTCTTCAGCTTTAAATTTAAGAGTTGAAATGGCGTTTGTTATTATTTTTATAGGACTAAAATCAATTTTTTCAAGAACCATTTTACCTGCCTCAATTTTGCTGAAATCAAGCAGGTCGTTAATTACAATCATCATATTTTCGGTTGATTGTAAAACCTGATTAATATGATAGCTATTATTCTCTTTTGTTAAATTAGTGGCAAGTAATTTTGAATAACCTGTGATGGCATTTAGTGGGGTGCGTATTTCGTGACTAATATTTGCTAAAAATTGGCTTTTAAAATCGCTTAGTTTATTAGCGGCAATATTTGCTTCAGAAAGCTGATTGTTTTTGCTTTCAAGATCCCTTTTTTGGGCTTCAATTTCTTTTTGTTTTTCTACCAGGTTGGCATTAAAAGTTTTTAATTTTTTGTAAAAAAACAAACCCAATCCCATAATTAGGATCAACAAAAAAATGATTGTTAACAACAAATATTGCATGTTTCTTTTTTTGCTCAATAGTAATGTATTTAATTCGTTTTGTCGAATTATATGAGCAAATTCTTGCTCTTTTTTTTGAATCTGATACTCAACTTCTAATTTAATATTACGAATGTTCGATGAGCTTACAAACAAAGAGTCTTGGTATAGGGAAGCCTTTTGAAAAGCCTGGGTTGAGTGTTTATAATCTTGAAGCATTTTATAGCTTTCTGCCAAAAGTTTATAATTGGTAATCTGAGCTTGAATATTTTTAGGTGTTAACGCAATACTTTTGTGCAGATACTCTATAGCTGTTAAGTACTCTTTTTCGAGATAAAAGCATTTTGCTTGGCTGCTATACACTAATGCCAAACCTTTTTTTAATTCAATTTGAGTATATAAACGTTGAGCAATATTAAAAAACGATTTAGCTTTTTCAATGTTATTCAATTTTTCAGCATATATGTTTCCTATCTTAATGTTGGTTTCGGCCACTTCATTTTTGCTATTTATTTTTTCAAAAATTTTAAGAGCCTCATTGTAATAATCGAGTGATTTATTATAAATCTCGGTATCAGAAAATACTTTTCCCATACCGTAAAGAGCATATCCAATTTCAAGCTTATTGTCAAACTTTTTTGCCATTTCCAAAGCATCAGCTAAGTAATTTAAAGCCATTTCGTATTTTTTCGTATCGCAATAAATATTGCCAAGCTGATTTAAAATTAACGGTATTTTATTTTCAAGCTTAAGTTGCTTTTTTATATCTAATGCTTTAAGTGTGTAATCAATAGCATAATTTATATTTCCTATTCCGTAATAAATATCACCAATATTGTAATATACTATCGATTTGGTTCGCATATCGTTTACTTGATTGCACATGTTAATTGCCGAATAATAATAATCTAATGCTTTTAAATATTCACCCCATTCGTTATAAACCACAGCTAGGTTCGTAGTTGCTTCTATAGCTCTATTTATTTCGTTATATTTTTCAGCTATGGCAATGGCATCAGCAAAAGCTTCTTTGGCAAGCGAATAATCGCCGGTTCTGAAATAAATGCCACCTAAGTTTATTAGTGCTGTACATGATTGCTTTTCGTTATTGGTTTCGTTGTATATTTTTAGGGAGTATTTTATTGCATTAATTGCTTCCTGAATGTTCCCTTTTTGCAAGTATATGGTTGACTTGTTGTTACTGATATTAGCAATTTCAGTTGTGTTTTCTGTTATTTCAAAGAGTTTAAGGGCATTGTTATATGCATTTATTGCCGGGTCAATATTGCCCATTATATACAATATAGTTCCTTTGTTTTTTATAGCTATACCTTGCTTATTAGTTAAATTAAGATCCTCAGCTAAATCAACTGCTTGATTACAATAGTTTAGTAGGGTGTCTAAATTGCTTGATCTATAATTTTCAGAAATTTTTAACAATAATTCTAGTTTCTCAGAATCGTTGGTGAAGGGTAATCGTTGAATCAAACTGTCGGTATTACTTGCTTTTATGTACCAGCAATTTAATATTAATAGAAAAACAGATAAATATTTTCTCATTATTTTCAATAAACGTTATTGATCTCGAATTGACTGGAAGATACCTCCTTTTATGATTCTAATTAATCAATGTTTTTATGATTTAATAAATTGTGCCAATTCTGGTGTGGCTAATTCCCAATGATTTTTAATTTCTGAAATAAGAGCTTTTATATTCTCTCTTTCAGCCTCATTTTGAGAACTTAGCTCAATGTTTTTTGCATTAGTTTGCATACTCTCCATTCCTAAGTAACCTAATTTTGGTTTAAGGGAGTGAGCTTTATTTCTCAATATTTTCCACTCATTTTTATCATAAGCATTTTGAATTTCAGTTAATTCATTTGGAATGCTGTCAAAGCACATGCTAACTATTTTAATAATTTTTTCTTGATTATCCTGATAGATTTTTTTTAGATTCTCAACATGAAAAAATTTATACTCCGCTTCTTTTGTAAAATCAGATTTCTCAACTTCTTGTTCTGACTTTTTGGTTTCAACGTATTCTTCAATATGTTTCCCTTTTTTGATGGCAAAATTCAGTATTTTAATAAATAATTCATCAGGGTCAAACGGTTTTGAAATATAATCGTCCATTCCCATATTCAAGCAATTTTCCCTTTCATTTTTAAGAGCGTGTGCAGTCATTGCCATAATATTTGTTTCGTTTTTAGGATAGGGCATCTTTCTAATTTCCTGAGTTGCTTCATTACCATCCATTTCTGGCATTTGAATATCCATTAAAACAAGATCGTAATTGGTTTTTTCGAGTTTTTCAACTGCAATTTTGCCATTATTTGCTAACTCAATATTTATTTTATTATTCCACGATTTGATAGTGTCGAATGCTAATTGCTGGTTTATTATATTATCCTCAACCAATAGTATTTTCATATCATCGGTCGCCGAGCTGTCTACTATTTGCTTTTCGTGTTTTACATGTGAGTCAATAGCTTTTATTCCAGGTTTTAATATTACATAAAAGGTAAAAGCTGTTCCTTTTCCAATAGTACTTTCTACAGTTATTTCGCCACCTTGTAGTTCAATAAGTTGTTTTACAATAGATAAACCTAGTCCTGTGCCACCATATTTTCTTGTTGTATCGCTTTCGCCTTGGGTGAAGCTTTGAAATATATCGCTTAATTTGGCTAGAGGAATTCCAATGCCATTATCTTCAACTTTGAATAGTATTTTTATAAAACCATCTTCTGATTTGCCTTTGGTGGCAAGTAATCGTACTGATCCTTTCTCATTAGTGAACTTTATTGAATTGCCTAATAAATTTATAAGTATCTGGTTTAGTCGAACCGGATCTCCAATAATAATTTCCGAAATTTCATCGGAAACAGCATATTTCAATTCAATGTTTTTTTCCTGCGACTTAACTTGTATAGTGTTAAAGGTGTGTTGGATAAGATTTTTAAAGTTAAATTCGATTTGTTCAAGCGTAAGTTTGCCCGATTCAATTTTTGAAAAGTCTAATATATCGTTTATAACAACTAATAAATTATTTCCTGATGCTTTAATGTTTTCAATATATTTTCGATGTGCTTCTCCCAAATCATCATTTAGTAAAAGGTTTGTAAAGCCAATAATTGCATTTAACGGAGTTCGTATCTCATGGCTAGTATTAGCCAAAAATATCTCCTTCATTCTGCTACTTTCACGAATTTCCTTATTCGCTTTTTCAAGCTCCATTTTCTGGTCATTAATTATTTCAAGAGCCTTTTCTAAATCAGTTTTTTGAATTTCGATTTGTCGCAAGGCTTTTTGAAGCATTATATGGTGTTTGCTCGATTTTTTAAAAGCCAATTCAAGTTCGCTTTTTTGAGCTTCTATTGCATTTATCTGTTTTAAAGCATAATCACGCTGTTCAACCAATTCTTTTTGTTGGTGCGAATTTCCATCAATACCAGTTTTAAATAGCAATTCCTGCGAAATCACAAAAACTCCCGATACCTCATTATTTTCAATAAGCGGTGTAAAAACCAAATCATGACGTCTGGCAAATTCCACTTCTCTATCTTCAAGTAATTTAAGCGATAAGTTCTTTTTGGAATTTTTGCACGACTCAAAATACTTCTCCATATTTTTGAATTTTTTATATTCAGAAATATGTTGGCCTATCTCCAAAGAGGCCATAACATTTTTCTGATCACTATTTGAAGAAGTTGATTGTAAGAAACCCTCGTTGTTAAAGAAAAGGGTATATGTTTTTTTCTGAATAATATTATTGTAATCAAATCGCAAGTTATTTTCTTTCTCCTTTTTTAAAAAGAAATAAGTAATAAAAAAGTTAATGCCAATAACTACAAGAATTATAAGAGTGGTGTAAATATATGTGTTTTCCATAAAAAAAAATATTTATTGAAATAGATGCAAATATAATAATTGAAATTTAATAGTAATTGCTAAAAAAATCAAACCAAATCAGGTAATTTTATTTTTGCTCAGGTTTCTTCATATTTATGTTTGTCAATCTTTTTGATTTGGTTTTGCGAGAAATTTATTTTTTTTTTAAAAAATAGGTTCAGTACTTTTAGCTCTTTTGTTTGACTTGAAACTAGTGTCAACAAGTGAATCAATATACTATAATTCAAGAAAATTTCAATGGTATTGCAATAAACTGGCATAGTGAAAGTCTTTGCACTTTCGGGGAAAAGATACTGGCGCAAATCTGCCTGTCCACAGGTATATCAGGCGATTAACCTTAAATGGTTTGAGTCACAAAGTTTGTATAAAATCATTAAATTTTATTTGCTTAAAGAATTAATTTGAAACCGCCTTGTACGAAAGTATGCAAGGTGGTGTGAGAGGGCGGAGGTGTGATTCTCCTAACTACTCGATTATCTCAAATTTTTAATTCTATCCTGAAATTTTAGGGACCGGGTATTGTAGATCCTATTTCCAGAAGCTTATGGGGGATAATAATCAGTTTTCCCATTTTGAAACCTTGTCAGTAAGCTGTTGCGTTGTTCATTTGCATTCCCAGTCAGCATCCAGAAGCCCTAGTTTAATGGCAAGGCTTATGTTTTTTTTATGTCTTTTTACTACCGGTGCATCAATCATTTTAGTTCCTATAGATACTACCCCAATCCCATTCTTTTCGGCTAAATTTGCAGCTTTTACAATGTGTATTGATTTTTCAATATCGGCACTTTCTGGTGCAAATCCTTTTTTTATTACGGCTACTTGGCGTGGATGTATGCATCCCATACCGGTAAAACCTAAGGATTTGCTTTCTTTCACCGTGTTTTCCAAACCATCCATATCTCCAACATCAGAGAATACGCTGTCAATAGCTTGAATTTTAGCTGCGCTGCAGGCGTTAACCAATCGTGTGCGTGCATAAAGCGATTCACTACCCATTTTTGTGCGTTTAACTCCTATATCTGCAGTATAGTCTTCAAGTCCAATAGCCAAGGCAACTATATTAACTGCCGATGTGGCAATCTCATAAGCATGTTCAATACCTAAAGCGCTTTCAATTATGGGCATCAAAAATATTGAATGGGTAATTTTGTAGTGTTTTTTTAGCAACTCAATTTTGGTATTTACATCGGTAATTTGAGTTGTGTTTTCAACCTTTGGTATCAGTATTACATTTACACCATGGGGTATCACAAAATTCAAATCTTCAAGGCCACGTTCACCCTGATTAATTCGTACCATACGTTCGCATTCGTAAAAACTACATGCTCTAAGCGCATTTCTAACCAGCAATCGTGCTTCATCTTTCTTTAAAGGAGCAACAGCATCTTCAAGGTCAAGAATAATTCCATCTGGTTTATGTAATCCTGCATTTAAAAACATGCTAGGAGTATTTCCAGGCAAATACAATCTACTAATTCTAAATCTATCCCTTTTGGAAGGGGTTTTGTTTTCTTCAATAAAATCAGGTAAAAACTGTTCGTTTGTTTCAATTAGTTGATGAATTGCCGCTTCTAATCTAGCTGATATAACCCAAGGAAGAGCTCCCTTATCGAATAATTTAATATGGGCATTTTTTATTTTATAGTAAGCCATTATTTCGGATACCTGCTTTTTAATCGACCCTCCAAACATACTTATTACCTTGCTTTGCAGTTCGAGTTGAATACCACCTTGGTCAGTTAATTCTAGTTGAATAAAGCAGTCCGACCTTATTTTTTGTCCCTCGTTTCCAGCACTTGCTATATGGGTTGAATTCATAGTAGTTTTATTTTTATGAGTATTCTATTCAAATATCAGAACAGTAGAATAAATTTCATAGTTTACATCGCTGTTATTAAGCAGGCAACTCAGGTTATTTAGTTCCATTGAAACTATATTTTATTTATGAATCTTGTGATATTAATATTGGGGTTTTAATTATTCCCTCAATTGTTAAAAACTTCGTTAATTTCTTATTAAATCAATACAGCAGTACATATACTATTTGCCTTACCTTAGCAAAATCTTATATAAAGTGAATATTATGATTGAACGAATTTTAATTGCCATTGTATTGCTTATTTCAAGCATTAATTTGAGTGCCCAAACTGAAACTTTGCTAAGTGAAGGAATCGAAAAAAAGGTTCAGATAAAATATAATTTTGACAAGGTCGGTGCCTCTAATAACAGGATGATTGAGTTTGTGGCTAAAGCCAAGGCCTTGCCTGAGCATGCTGCTAAACTAGTTTATGATGTGAAAGAGCATAGGAAAGTTATTAAAAATGGCAATAAATTACAACTTCAATTGTCGGTTGGTAATTTTGTATTTGCTGATGATATTAGCTATTTAAGTTTTGAAATAAATAATTATTTGCACCCTACACTAATTAGTTATACCTATGTATTTGCCGATGAGAATGATAATGTTATTGAAACAAAAACCGTTGAAAATGCTAAATTTAAAAATGGCTCGTATCTACTAAAGAAAAGTGTTGATAATACGCAACAATCAAATACCTACCAACTCTATTTATCGGAATTAAGTATGCGTTTTTCTGACGATGATGTATCAACACTTGCAACATTTATGGAAATTGTTGATGATTATTATAATGCTGATGCGCATCTTAATTTATTGGAACAAGAGATGGCAAAAATTCGAAAAGATTCCATTGAAATGTTGGAATCGTACCGTCAAATTACGATCGATAATATTAAGGTTTTGAATCAAATTAGAGCAGAACGCTTTGCAAGTAAGTTGCGACTAGATTCTAATGACCCTATTCAGTTTAAATCGCATTTTGGCAGAGTTGAAGTTCAGAACCGGGGCTTGAAAAAAGAGCTTGAGAAAACTCTTGATAATATGCACATTACCTATTATTTAAAAGGTAAAGATTGGCAAAACTGGAATGATATAGAAAAGGCAACTGCGTATTTTAATAAATCGATACAAGAGAAATACAAATACCCTCCGCCACATTTTGAGTTGGCACAGTTTAGTTTTAATAATGGATTATACGATCAAGCAATTGATAGTTGCGCCATGATATTAAACAAAATGAAACCCGACACCGATACCCGCTTTAATGCCGTAAAGTTAGCGGAATCGGTTATTTATAAATACATTGATGAAATATACTTTTTTATTGAGAATCGTGAATTTGCAAAGGCTGTTGAGAGCTTAAAAATTTGTGAGAATTATTCGAAAAGTATTCCCGGGGTGAAATATTTTGAAGAGTTTAGCGATATTCAAGGAAAATTATATAAAGCTTATTATCTAGATTTGGTTGATGTTACCATGATTCAGATTGACAATATGCAATTAACTAAAGCCCAGTTTAATGTTGATTCTTTAGCGCAGTTTAGAAAAACTCATCCTCAATATATATTAAATCCTGAAAAAGAGCATGAGTTGTTAAAGCTTTTGTATGCAGCATGGATGGAAACGGGTATAAATTTTATGGAGAATCAGATACCCGATTCATCGCTTTATGCCTTTACGCAGGCTACAATAATTTGTAATAAACACGAGGTTGTTTACTGTACCGAGGAGCTGAAGAGCTATATATCGCAAGCTCGAATTGGGCAGTATAATTATATGATAATGCAGGCTGGGCAATTAATTGAGGAGCAATTCGCCGATTCGGCAATTACTCGATTAAACGAAGCCGAATTATTTAGGTCGCAAAATAATTTAGAAAA
This sequence comes from Salinivirgaceae bacterium, assembly GCA_027858735.1. Lineage (GTDB taxonomy): Bacteria > Bacteroidota > Bacteroidia > Bacteroidales > SZUA-534 > GH45. Next base: position 2,891 of record JAQICC010000070.1, on the reverse strand, counting down.
AAATCTCTTTGTTGAAACTTTATTAATTAAAGGACAACAGTTAAAATATGCTAGCTTAATACAAACCGGAGCCAATGCTTTTGGAAACAAGAAAGTACGCGAAGCTCTTGCTTTCTATGATGAAGCAGCAGCTCTTGAAAAGGCATTTACTATTGAAGTAGATACTACACTGCGACATAAAACGGTTGAGGCTGCACAAAGTTATATTGCTTTTTTATGTATACAAGGGGAAACTTTGGTTGAGGCTCTGCATATTGTCGATGCAAATCAAAAATTACATGCAGCTAAAAATATATACACTTATTATAGTTTGGAAAACGATGAGGAGAGTACTAAAGCAATTGTAAACTTAAAAGAGAAACTTAAAGAAGGAAAATGCGATAAAGTATCATATAACTATAATATTCAAATTATTGCAGCACAAAAATTCATAGAACAAAAGGAATTTATATATGCTTGGAATGCGCTTGAAAAGGCAAAAAGAATAAGTCGTAATAATTCAGATTGTAGTTTGGCTGATTCTATTAATTCTCGTCTGTCAAATGCGATTCGTGCGATGCTCCATTATCAGAAAAAAATAATTGAAATAGATGAATTGCTTGAACAGAAATCATATGCTAAATTGATTGATTTGTATGCTCAATTAACCACTTTTTACAACGATTCTTGCGAGAATAATTTTGGTATTACGCACAAACCTCTTTATGCATATATAGTAAGTCATTCGAATACCGGAGTAATTGATTTCAGTGTAAAATTTTATACTGAAATGGGTAAAACGGATACTGCGTTAATAATGCTCAATACGCTGCATGATCGGGAGTATGTTTCATCATGGAGTAAAGAAAGTCAAATTGCTTTGGGAACTCAACTGGCATTAAAAGATTTGGAGGTAGAGGAAGAAACTGATCCGAAAATTAAGGTAATTGATTATACCAAAGCCGATAGATGGTACAATCATCTTAAAAAGGCTTATCTGGCTCAATGGAAAATCAAATAGTAAGCATTAAGAATTATTCGAAAGAATAGCATTCCTTATTCTTTCATTGATAGCATTTCCAAAATAAAAAGTCTTCAGTAGGCAGTATTCAGTCATTGATTGGAATCGTCATAAAAAAAATGGATAAATCTCTCTAAAGGAAATTTATCCATTTTTATTTTTCAATCAACACAGGTGATTCTAACTAGTAAAATGCTAGTTTAGAATTCATACTGAGGACTGCCTACTGAAGGCTTATGACTTTTATTCCCACTCAATAGTTGCTGGTGGTTTAGAGCTTATATCATAAACAACACGATTAATTCCTTTAACGTGGTTGATGATTTTATTCGACACTTTAGCTAGAAATTCGTAAGGTAAATGAACCCAATCGGCTGTCATTCCATCGGTTGAAGTAACAGCACGAAGAGCCAATACATTTTCATAGGTGCGTTCGTCGCCCATTACGCCAACTGAATTAACGTTAAGTAACATTGAACCCGCTTGCCATACTTGATCATACAATCCATCTTCTTTTAAGGCTGAAATATAAATATCATCAGCGTCTTGAAGTACGCGTACACGTTCAGGCGTAATTTCACCTAAAATTCGAATTGCCAAACCAGGTCCTGGGAAAGGGTGACGTCCAAGAATCAAGTGATCTATATGCAATGCTTTACCCACGCGTCTAACTTCGTCTTTAAATAATAAGTTTAAAGGCTCAACAACTTTTAAATTCATTTTATCGGGTAAACCACCAACATTATGGTGTGATTTGATGGTAGCAGATGGGCCTTTTACTGAAATCGACTCAATAACATCAGGGTAAATGGTTCCTTGAGCTAACCATTTGGCATCTTTTATCTTTTTTGCTTCAACATCAAAAACATCAATAAAATTTTTACCAATACTTTTACGTTTTGCTTCGGGTTCAGAAATGCCTGCTAGGCCATCGTAAAACCGTTGTGAGGCATTAACACCAATAACATTAAGCCCCATATGCTTATATGAATCTAATACTTGTTCAAATTCATTTTTACGTAATAAACCATTATCAACAAAAATACAAGTCAGATTCTTTCCTATAGCTTTATGCAATAATATTGCAGCAACTGTTGAGTCAACACCGCCTGAAAGTCCTAGTATTACTTTATCATCGCCTACTTTATCTTGTAGTTCTTTAATTGTAGTTTCAATAAACGAATCGGGGGTCCAATTTTGCTGGCATCTGCAAATATCAACCACAAAATTGCTAAGTATTATTATTCCATCGGTGCTGTGATAAACTTCGGGGTGAAATTGAATTCCGAATGTGGTTTCGCCCTCAATTTCATAAGCACCTACCTTTACATCATTTGTGCTGGCAATAATATTAAAGTTTTCAGGAAGAGTAGCAATAGTGTCACCATGGCTCATCCATACTTGTGAATGATCGGCAACACCTCTGAATAGTACATTTTCTTTGCTAACATATTCCAAGTTAGCACGGCCATATTCACGATGTTTCGATGGCATTACCTCGCCGCCAAAATTATGTGCCATAAATTGAGCACCATAGCATACGCCTAACAAAGGTATTTTACCTTTAATTTCAGTTAAGTCAGGTATTAGTGCATTTTCATCACGAACTGAAAATGGACTACCTGAAAGGATAACACCTTTAATAGAATCATCTAATTGAAATTTATTGTAAGGATGAATTTCACAATAAACATTTAATTCACGTACACGTCTAGCAATCAGTTGTGTATATTGCGACCCAAAGTCGAGTATTAGAATTTTTTCTTGCACAATTACTTGTTTTTTGTTAGCAAAATTTATGTGCGCAAAGATAATTAAAATGTTGAATTCTTTAGTTGTTTGATTGTTGTATTGTTTGAATAATGATGGCGGGTCTTTATTGTTGTAATCT
>JAQICC010000053.1 GCA_027858735.1 Salinivirgaceae bacterium | reverse complement strand
ATTAAGCCTGATGCGGGTGGATAGGTTTAAACGGACTAGACTTTTTTCGTTCTTTTTGGGGCAATGCCAAAAAGGACAAGGATAAAGGAAATAAAAAATGAGGCTGCTGACTTTTTCAGTAGGCCCTAAATAATGAAGTGATAAAATTCGAGATTAAAGGCGAAGGTAGTATTGTAGGAAATGCTCAAGTAATGGCAAACCCTGTTAAGGTAGAATGGGGAACGGCCCCTGTTATAGTGCGATCTACAACAAAATCAGGTGAAATTACGATAAGCGCTTCTGTATTATTTAAAGGAACCAATACTCCAAGTTATAGTGAAATTACATTCTCAAGTATTGCTTCTCCCTCGCCTTTGTTGTTCAATAAAGATTTAGAGAATAAAGCCAATTCATTTAAAGGGAGTCCTACAGATGATAAAATTGAAGACAGCACTAACCGGGCCCTGAAAATAAGAATTTTAGAGTTATAAAAGGCATTAAATAAGTTTAAACTGAAAGAGGTAGAAACCCAACAAGAAGAATTTGAGGGAGGGGAGTGATAAGTTATCATTGAGTAATAGCGCTTTTTTTAACCTGCGGCATCCCTGCCTGATTCAGATGTTGTCCTGCAAACCGGACTAAATGATTAAAACAGCAGGCTTGACATGGAATATATTTACTTTGGGTTCCTGCTATAAATGTTAAAACCCGGCTGCTAATACTAAATTATGCATAGTATTCGGCAGCATTTAGGCTAAATGGTTATTATATTGCACTCCAAATAATTAATAAAAAAGTATTTTATAGGAATATCTGTCCTAAAAACAATCCAATGCATAAAAGGTATATAAGTACATTGTGCGTTTTCTTTTTGGCTTTTTCGATGGTAAAGGGTAATTACGATTCTTTATTAACTGTTCTTGATCGTACTGTTGATGATTTTGAACTTTATATGCAGCAGAAAGAAGCACGCATAGATGATTTGAAGGGATTAATGAGATTAAGCTCCAATATAGAACAAAAATACGAAGTTTGTAATGAGTTGTACAATGAGTATAAATCCTACAAATCCGATTCAACACTAAAATATGCACTTGAAAAATTAAGTTTGGCAAAGCAAATTGAAAATAAGAGAGCAGTATTTTCTTCTCGATTAGATCTGGCTTTGATATGGGCAGTATCTGGTATGTATGCCCAAGCTTTGGAGGAATTGGAACATCTTAATAAAGATGATTTCCCTGAATTAAAAACCCGGTATTTCGATGTTTATAAAACTGTGTTAAATTATCTGGCCGATTATTCGGTTGATCAACAAAAGAAAAAGTTTGAAATTCGGGCTGAAGCCTTTCGTGATTCATTGTTGCTGATAAGCGAACCAAATTCAATTTTGTTTATCTTAAATAAATCATATGATTTGTTTTATGACCATAAGGAAAAAATGGCCTTTGATTTGCTGTACAAAAGTTTTTATTCTGTAGATAATCAGCGTTATAAAGCTTATATTGCTTATACAATTTCATTTCTATATCAAGAGCAGGGCAATACAAAGCAGCGGAAATATTGGTTAGCCTTATCTGCCATTAACGATCTGCAATCGGTTAACAAAGAATATATTTCGCTGGGTGAGTTAGCCCATTTAATTTACCAGGATGGGGATATTGATCGTTCCTACAAATATATTAAACGTTCATTGGAAGATGCCTTGTTCTGTAATTCCAGAATCCGAACCTATAGCATCTCCAAAATGATGCCCATTATAGATAAGGCCTACAGAGAAAAGGAGAAATCGCGAAAGAAATTACTCATTCAGTTGTTAGTGAGTGTAAGTCTCTTGGTGTTGGTGTTGCTGATTGCAGTAGTTATCGTATATCTGCAAATGAAAAAATTATCCGGGGGGCGGAAAGAATTGAGTGTGGTCAATGAAAATTTAAGCCTTGTTAATCAGCAGCTTACAAGCACCAATGAAAAACTACTTGAGTCTAACCTTATCAAGGAAGAATACATCGGCCGTTTTGTCGACCAATGTTCCATTTATATAGATAAACTGGTCGATTACCGAAAGTTATTAAATAAAACGGCTATGGCCGGTAAAATTGAAGATTTAATTCGAACCATTAAATCAAAGCAATTTATTGAGGATGAACTGGCTGCCTTTTACGATAATTTCGACAAAGCTTTTTTGCAGCTATTCCCTTCTTTTGTAACTGATTTTAATTCGTTGTTGCTTGATGAAGAATACTTACAGTTAAAGTCGGGTCAGCGTTTAAATACCGAATTAAGGGTGTATGCGCTCATGCGCCTGGGATTTACTGATGTGGCGAAAATATCTGCCTTTCTGCGTTGTACACCTTCAACCATTTATAATTATCGACACAAAATTAAAGGGGTAACAAAATTTTCCCGCGAAGAATTTGAAGAAAAAATAATGCAAATCGGACTGTATCCTTCTTAGTTTTTATTTTTCTAAAGCATAAAATTGATGGTATTTACATCATAAATCCCAATGGTACAGTGCCGCAATATCTCTCCGCAGCGTCTCATTTTCTTTTTTCTCATATAGCTGTATATGTGTCTAAATTACAGTGTTGAGTTATTATTGCTTTTTCAAAAATCTCAATATTAACTTTCAAAAAATTGATGGTGCTTTTAACCTTTAGCTTTACAAAGTTAATAAAGCCTGTTTTCGTGAATAGAATAGTAATTCCGGAAAAAGCAAAGTCTTAACCCAACTTGAAAATGCAAAAGCGAAAACAACTCCCCTTGAGCGTGTTATGATTTTATTTTTTACAATTGGGGGGCTACTTTTGTGTTTCTAACATGTGGGCGGTGTTTAAAATTATGGCTGTCAAAAATTTGTTTTTGGTCTTTTGTTGGTCTGGTAAATAATTTAATATAGATTTTTTTATTCTCCTTAGTTGTTCACGCTAACTATTGAAGATTGCAT
>JAQICC010000014.1 GCA_027858735.1 Salinivirgaceae bacterium | reverse complement strand
ACTAAAATTAATCGATTTCGTTTCATAACTATTCATTTTTAAGTGTAACAATATACATCATCTCACTTATTAACCGATTTGAAACAAAAACACCCTACTAAAAAAATTAAAAAAAGCCGCCGGAAAAAACCGACGGCTCAATTAAGTTAATCAAATATCTATGAAATTACTATTCAAAATAGTTAATGTACCAGTTGTTTTCATCAAGAAGGAGATTATATACATAGTCCCGTTTTGATGAAGGATATTTAGCTGCAACTTTTTCAGCCAAATATGAAGGGTCGTTACGACGTTTGGCAATACGCATTAAATCATAAAACCGTTGGCCTTCAAAAGCAAGCTCTCTTGCCCTTTCTTCCATAATTTGGTCTTCAAACCAAGCTTTCTTCTTTGCAAAATCGTTACCGAGGTCAATAAAATCAGCATACTTATTTGTAAATGGGTCATAAACATAAAGGGAATTTGCATTCTTAATCGGAGGTAAATCAACTCTACCTCTAATACCTAACTGTTCCCTGTCACTTTTGGCATTATAATTACTACCATTGTTTAAGATATTTTCTGCTTTAATTCTACTAGAATTTATCTTATCTAATGAATCATCATAAAATATCCATTGATTATATATTTCGGTCAAAAACAAGTTAACATCTGCAGCTCTATAAACAATAAAACTAGCATCTCCATCGTAAGGAGATTTATCTATTGAATATTTTAGGACAACTGTGTCAACGTTACCCATCATAGCCTCAACACTCCTGTTTTCTTCATTCTTCTTATATTCAAGCATTTGCTTGTAATCCTCTTTCTTGAGGCTATCATTATTTATAAAGTACCCATATGATATTCCATAACCTCTATAAAAATCACCTGGTGTTCCAGGATCAGTAGTTTTGGTTTTATCCTCATTAGGAGGTGCTACTATATTAACTTGTTGTCCTTTCCATACTGTTTCCCATTTATGTACAGCAGCCCTACTAGGCTTTAGCATATAATCATTGGCACCAAATGGTTCAAATAATCTTTGTAAATGATGTTGTTGCTGACTAGCTTTATCAAAAGGTAAGGTATAAATATGTTCGTTACGATTAACATTGGTAAATATATCACGCCATTTGTCTTTTTCATAAGTATCATCAAGCTGATACCTATTATCTTCACTACCATTTACCAGAACTTTCTCAAAATATTCTGCACTTTTTGAAAGATCACCTAAAGTAAGGTACATATGACCAAGCAATGTATTGTAGCTCCAAGAACTCCAAACAGTCACTTCCCATGATGCATCATCATTGTTAATGTAATGATTAACACCGACAACCGGTACATCTTCAGAGATTTTTACTTTTGTTTCAAGTTCATTTGTAAAGTAACGAATAACTCTATCTGTATTAAAATATTGTTTTTCCAGCTCAACAGGTTCCTGATGAATTGTATCATTATCAAAACCATCAATTCCATATTCTATATAAACTGAATCAACATATACAGGTGAATTAATAAATTCTTCTATTTCATCAATTGTTTGAAGCTTTGGGTCAATATATGGAACCTTCCCATATATTCTTACAGCATTAAAATAGGCCCAAGCTCTCATAGACAAGGCCTCACCATAGAGTCTGTCATAATTATTAATTGGAGCAGAATGATTTAAAACATCTGGCTTTTTTGACTCTAGTGTAGATATGAAGCGGTTTGTTGCAGCTATCAATTGAAAAAAATTATCAGGCTTGGCGAATTTATTATCATCTGTAACAGAAAAATTATAAATTTCCATTAAATCAGCATTGGCATTTGATGTTACAGTTAACATATCACCTCTCAACTCACCCAATATAACTAATTGTTCCACCAAATCCTGCTGTAACGAATAAAGCCCCATTGAAGCAGATCTATACTCATACCAATCATTAAATAGCTCTTCCTCTGATACAGAAATTTGTTGATCTGGATTAAAGAAATCCTCACACGATGAGAATAGTCCCAATACGATAAGCATTGAAAAAGATAATGAAATCCATTTATTTAATTTATCCATAATTATAAAATCCTAAATGTTTTTATAAACCAATTTTAATTCCAACAAGAAACTGACGTGGCATCGGAGTAGTTCCGTAATCAATGCCCTGTTCTGACAAATTATACGAATATGAAAATTCAGGGTCATATCCAAGATAATCAGACAATGTTAAAATATTAGATGCTGATATATAAAACTCAGCACTTTTAAACATTAAAAATTCATCAGGTATTGTATAGCTTAATGAAATATTTTTCAGTCTCAGGTATGATGCATCCTCAATCCATCTTGATGAAAAATCTGCATTACCTACAGGGTCTCCCCATATTGCTCTCGGAACATCAGTCTCATGCCCTTCATATTGCCATCTATTTAACACGGAGACACTTTGGTTCGCAAGGCCAGTCATTGATTCATTCTTATATCTCAAATAATTAAAGACTTTTTTTCCTGTTGAGAAATTAACAAAAGCACTTATCGACCAATTCTTATAGGAAAATGTTGATGTAATACCACCAACCATCTCTGGAATAGAAGAACCGATGGTAGTTTTATCATAATCATTTATTATATTATCCGGTTCACCGTTTGGACCTGATATATCTTCATAAATTGCATCACCAGCTTTATATGCAACACCCTTCCCATTTACTTTACCATCATCAACTGCTTGTTGCGTTGTAGAATATACTCCTTTAAAACTATATCCATAAAAACTATTTACAGGAGCACCTACTTGATTTACTAACTCATAGCTAGTATAATCTGTGACCATTTTATCACCTTCAATCTCTAAAATTTCGTTACTAGCTTGAGATACATTTGCCTCTATGTCCCATTTAAAATTAGGAGTATTTACTATACGAGCAAATAAATATGCATCCCAACCAATATTCTGCATTTTACCGGCATTTTCTGGTCTGTAATCATATCCGATATATGACTTAAGTGGACGGTAAATTAGCATATTATCTATTGTGCTATTAAATATATCAAAAGTAGTCCTCAAACGATTACCAAATAATGATATGTCAATACCTGCATTTTGTTGATTTACCATCTCATAAGATAATTGATCGTTTGCGATGGTTCCTGGAACCACACCACTAGTAAGCCTGTAATGCACAGTATTATAGTAATTTACTGCATTGGACTCTCCAATGTCATCATTACCTGATCTTCCTAATGATGCCCGTATTTTAATTTCTTCTATCCATGGAATATCATTCATAAATCCTTCATTTGATATTCGCCATGCCAATCCGGCTGAATAAAATATCCCCATAGGTTGCCCCATTATATTAACAGTTTTTAAAGCATTTTCTCCTATTCTTGATGAAGCATCTATTGATACACTTCCGGTAGCTATATATTTGTCTTGATATGTATAAGTAACCTTTTCGAAAACAGACAACCAGTTCCAATTTCGGTTATTACCTCCAATTTCCCTTAAATTATCAATACCATCGCTAAGCTGTCGATATTGGTCATTCTCGGGCGCATTTTTAGTAAGTCCCCAATCGTATTGAAACCTGTTGGTTGTTATGTTTAAACCGGTAGTAGAATTAATAGAATGGTTAGTATTGATCATTTTATCAAAAATCAATAAACTGTTGCTGCTGATACCATTATAGCTATTTGTTGATGCTTTAGCTACATTATGTGCTTCATCATTATAATACATCTCCATGCCATTACTAGGCATAAATATGTTTTGTTTAAGTGTATTGTAAAATATTCCAAAATTTGTTCTGAAGATTAATTCATCTGATAAATCAGCTTCGAGACCTAATGATGATATGATATTATAATTACGGCTTCCAGCCTCAAAATTATTAATTGTTGCTAACGGGTTACTAACGCCAAATTCATCTACATTCGACAAGATACGTGTTTCATTACCATCGGGATCATATTTATATGGATTTATTAATGGAGATTTAGCCAAAGCCGAATAAATTGGACTGGTTTGTGATATCCTTGCTGATTCTTTCAATTGAGAATTATTAGTATTAAAAGATACAGATGCATTCATTCTCAACCATGTAAAAATATTTACCAAACTCACAAACCTTACATTATAACCATTATAACTTGTATTTTTTAAAATACCTTTATTGTCATAATAGTCAAAAGATAATCCGTATCGAGCAATTTCATCTCCACCTTTTACTTTTAAGTGGAAATTTGTAAATGAAGAATTATCAAATAAATAAGGCTGCCAATCAGTATCATTGTTTTGATAATCGATATAGCGCCTATCCTGTTCTTCTAAAAATAAGTTGGGATATTCTTCAACCATAACCTCTTCAAGCATACCAGAGCTGTATAAAATTTCTTTTGCAAGGGTTTTATGTTGAAGATCATTCATTTGAGGAATATATTTATTTGGTTTTAGCGATAAACCACGTCTTAGGTCAATATCAAAAGTAGTTTCAGTCGCACTTGGGTCTAGTGTTTCAACAACTACAAGACCATTTGAAGCTTTTGAGCCATATGCTGAAGTGTAAACAGCATCTTTCAAAACGGTAAGATTAGAAACGTCTAATGGGCTGACGGAAGTCATTGGATCATACGAATATCCATCAATAACTGAACTGAATAAGCCTGGTTTCTCCATTATTAATCCATCAACAATATATAACGGCTGATTTGTTGCATTCAAAGAATTTACCCCCCGGGTTAATGAGAAAGCACTTGACCCTGGTTGACCAGATGATTTTGTCATGTTCAAACCTGATACACGCCCTTGCATGTAACTTTGGATGGTTGGTGAGATTGTGTGATGTACCTTAGATACGTCTACATTTGAGAATGAAGACACAACATCCTTTGATTCAACGAATTGACTTAGTACTAAAATCTCGCTTTCACCACTGTAGATCTTTTCAGGTGTCAACATTATTTTTAGGGAGCTACGTCCATCTAAAAATATTCTTTTTCGCTTGTAATTAGAAGCAGGGGTAACCGAAAGCCAAACATCACCTGATGATGCTTCTAGTTCAAACTCTCCATACTCATTGGTAAAAGCTGGTTGATTTTGTAAACCTTCAACACTTACTGTTACATTAGGTACAGGCTCGTTTTCGGGTGACACAACGATTCCTTTAACACTCAATGTATCCTGTGCATGTATTGAAAAAATACTTATCAACATGAAAGATGCCACCAACAAGATTATCTTATAAGTCTTATTATTTAAACTTTTATTCATTGCTGAATTAATTAATTTCTTGTTCATATCTGGTTTACAATCTGAAACGAATTTAATACCCTGACCATCATTTGTGGATTCAAATCGCATAAATGCCGTACCCGATTGGTTATTCTGTTTATTGGTAAATCTCATTGTCATTATCGTTAAATAGACACAATATCAAAACTTAGGGATTTTCAGTGATTAAATCGAGACTTTCCTCAGGATAATACCCTACATAATCAATAAAAATTCCATTATTTTTAGTATTACTAGGACCTTTATACTCAAACCTGATTTTAGCCCTCCCATACTCGGTAATATTATCTACCCAAAAGTCAAATTTATTAAATCGACCTTGTGCAACATATCTTACACCACTTACAACACTAGGCATAATCTGGCCACCTGCATAACGCATAAATTCCTTGTAATCAAACGACCTTACCAGTTCATCATTAACATATATATCAAACTCACCACCAAAGTCAATATTTGTTCTTACTACAAACAGATACTTCCTAGGAAAAAGTGGTTTAGTTTTGAACTCAAGGTTAAACATACCTTCATAACCTTTATCAAATTGTACTCTCATTATCGTATCATTAGAAGATCCGTTTACATATAATGATAATGGTCTATAGGTCTTATCACTCTCAACAATTATTGAATCTTTCCATGTGTAGCGATCACTTCCCAGCGAATTGGTAAGGGATTCTCCTTCTGTACGTAAAGGACTATTATATAACGAATCAAGAATTTCAAATTCAGAATAATCGTATGCATATCCGTTACTGCAAATTGTTTTATCAACTGGCTCAAATCGAAGTGCTACACTGTCTCCTAAAATATTTTTTACTGAATCTCCTGAAAATTCGTATTCTTCTATCATGTTTGAAAATAGACCGTGCTCTATCAAAAAAGGAATAAGTACATCCTGCTGCCATCCAACAGCAATATCATTATAAGTAGAATAACCCATATCCAGAGCCATACTTGTTAATGCCTGATTATACTTTTCCTGAGTCGGAAAAACAAGCGTTGCAGTTTTAATCCGCATCTCCTCTGAAACTTGAAAAAATTCTTCTTCAAATAAATTTAAAACTGTGACAACAGAATCGTAAACAGTATTTCCATCGTCATCAAATCCAATAGGTTCGCTTAATTCTCTGTTAAGAATAATTGAATCCTGATCATCAATAAATTTCTTTAATGCTGAATTATTTTGGGTTATATATTCATAAAGGCTTGGGTTAGGAGTAGCAACTTCATCAAGTATAAAATATCTACCATCCATATATAAAGGACTAGCAAAACTTATCGGTATACCATCATATAAATATTGATTTCCAGATTTTTCAAACTGTGCAAACTTTAAAAATAATGTTTGCATTTTTCTTTTCCCTTCAATATTATTAGGCTGAATAAATTGATGTAGTATGTGATATGCAACATTTGACTTTTTAATCTCAGCAGTATCTGTATATTGTTTTATGGCCTCATTAGTTGGGACGAAAAATGTATATATATCGTCGTGGCTAAATATCGAATCTAATCCAAATTGCTCTACTAATTTAACAAACTCTGAAGTTTCATTATTTGTTTGTAGTGCATCCCATAAACTTGTATTGATTGTTTCAGGAACATCAGTATAATGTTCATCCCATTTTTCTTCGCATCCGGCAATACCAATAACGAAAAAAATTGCAATAATTATATAAACTAAATTTCTCATTATGCAGTTCTTATTTTTGTTGTTTATCAAAAATTACAACATCTAATTCAAATTTACCTGGGACTAACGATTTAAAGGTAACATCATGTGTTGTATAATCTTTTATTTCAAGGTCTTCAGCCAATGTGATGTATTGATAAGGGTTATCTTCAGAACCTCTATTTGTTAAATCAACCATTCCACCAATTTTTCTACCATCAAAATACACCTCGATTATGGCATTTTCCTGATCTCCAATATTATAGGCTTGTGCGTGAATTCTGAAGATATAATTTCCTGGTACAATTCGTGGTACCTCATATGTTAATGAAAAATCACCATCAACTATAATATAGTTCTCACCCCAAGATGAATGCGCAGCTACACCTTCTTCGAGTTGATCTGCGGGAATTTCTTTTACAAAAATCATCTCATCAATTCCTCCAGTCCATGAAATATGTGATAATAATGATTGATCCTGAATAATATATTCTCCTATCTTCTCATTATACATGTTAATCAGCGGTTCTTCATAAAACTCGAATGAAACATTGGCTACGCTCGGTTTTTGTGGCCTCATTATTTGATTAATCTGATGTACAGCCCCACTTAACGTAAATACATTACTTAAATCATAATAAAATGTGATGTATTGAATTATTGAAGTATCACCCACACCTGCAACAATAGTATCAAATGTTTCTTTACCTAAATTAATAGCAATATCTAGCTCTGTTTCACCATCAACAGCAACGGGATATTGACCAAACGTAATATAATTTTTAGTTTCTCCTTCGAAATCTGATAAATAATAATCACCATCAAGTATATGGTAACCAACAAAGTCATGTAAAGGATTATCTTCTTCGGTATAATTTGTATTGCCAGGACTAATACTATCAACTAAATCTGAAAAACTGTATATGTCATTTCTATGATATATTGAATCGTGTTCAACAAATAATGTAACTGGGTTTTCACTTATTGTATCTAACACAATTTCACGGTTCAAAACATTATAATATCCTGTTTCACGAACTGCCTCACTAAATATTGTAAAACCACCATTATTTTCAAGCCACTCAATCGTTGTTAAAGTTGTAGGTGTTAATGCTTTAGATATTATATGAACATATCCATTTGAAACTTCAATATTACCATCAACAACAGGTGATTCATTATTTATAATATAAACAGAACTATCACCAAGCATTTGAAATCCTATTGTTATACTTTGCTTCGCTAAATTTAACTCAGGCAATGCTCCAAAGGGAAAATCATTAGTTAAATAACTTCGATTTATTACATGATATCTTGCCATAGAATACACAAACGACTCATCTTGAATTAGTTCTTCAAATGATGAAAAGTTTTCATTTTGTTTTATAAACTCATCAACTGCATCATTTGATGGTAAAAACAAAGTATAATCATTACCATTAGGATTATAAGCACTTAAGGTTTTTTCGAGCTGTGCAACTTCCAGTATCTGAATAAACTTTGAATAATCTTCTTGATTTTCATTAATGTAGTCATAAATAGTCTGCCGTTCCATGTCTTCAAATCCGGCTTCAAGAACTTTTTCATCACAGGATTGTAGAAGAAAGACTATAGCTATTGTTAATATGAATGATATATTTTTCATTTGATTCTATTTTAATGCCATAACATTGTTTTATATCAATATCCTTAAAAAATGCTACCTAATGTAGTAAGGATTTTGTGTTAAGTTTTTATTCCTCTCTAATTCAAACTTATAGATGGGCATGTACCATCCTTGCGGGTTCGTTAGCTTAGATCCCAAAATACGTTTTTGGGTTGCAGGAACATTCTCAATAATTTTATTAACTAAATTACTACTACGGGCAAAATTATTTCTTCTTCCCATTCGAACAAGGTCAAACCAACGTTTACCTTCATAAGCTAATTCTAAAGCTCTTTCCTCCAGTATTGCATCTTCATATGCTTCTGGTGAAGTTTGAATAGATTTAGCAGACACCCCGGCCCTGCTTCTAATCTTGTTTATAATTTGTAATGCATCATCATAATTACCTAGTTGCGATAAAGCTTCTGCTTTCATCAGTAAAACATCAGCATAACGATAAACAATCCAGTTGGCCGTAGCTTCAAGATAACCAGGGCGCACGGTTTTTCCATCAGGAGATAAACCGACATACTTCCATATTGTAAAATTTGTTTCATCTTCCTTTTTAATCGTTACTCCCTGTCCCCTGAATGCTTCTTCTGCATATTTTAATGCAAACATTTCGATAGCTGTCTTACTGGCCTTAAAGTTATTGTCCTCATTATTTGTTAAACCATATAAGCTATTTCTCTGGCTTTGTCTTTCATCAAATTGTAGTTCAAATATACTTTCCGGTGAATTTCCAGGATAAAACATTTCAAACCATAAATCTGGAGTAACAAGCTCAATCTCTCCTGATTTTTCTATCTCATCAACATATTCTACTACTTTTTCATAATCAAACTGCCAAAGTGCAATATCTGCTAAAAGTGCATTACATGCTTCCTTTGAAGCACGTCCTTTGATTTGACGTATGGATAAATAATCGCTTGATAAATACTTACGGGCTTCTAAAAGATCATTGGTTATTGAATTTAAGATTGAATCAGAAGATGCTTTTTCAGGATAGAAAAATACTTCATCTGTTTCACTAGGTTCTGTAACAAATGGTACTTCATTATATATTCGAACCAAATAAAAATAAGTCAACGCTCTTATAAAATAAGCTTCTGATATAAATCCTTCCATTTGATAATCTGTGAAAGATGGGTCACGATCTTGCACACCTGGAGCATTATCGATTACTTCATTCGCATAATTAATAACGGTATAAAACTGTTCCCAATTTGACAACCAGTTGTCAGGATAAATATTTCCGTTCATAATGTTCCTGATGTTTCCATCGAGATTTTCGTCATCATCAACCATATCGGCACGTGCCTCACCATGTATAAATAACAAGTTGTCAAGTGATGAAAGAGAACTATATGCCCCAACCACAACAGCTTCAACATCTTCACTTGTTTGCCAGAATTCTTCACGGGTTAACCCATTAGGAGGCATCAATTCCAACCAGTCATTACACCCTGACTGTATTAGTAAAACCATAGCTATTATTATATATTTAATTCCTTTTTTCATATCTAGTGTACTGTTTTATTAGCATTTCACGGTTTTAATTAGAAAAATATCGATGCACTAATAGTGGTCATTCTAGACGGAGGTGTTCGTGCATTGTCAACACCAATCCAGAAAGGATCACTTGCATTCTGACCAACTTCTGGATCCTGACCTGAATAATTAGTGAATGTTAGTAACTTCCTTGCACTTAATGCCAAATTTAACCTTTTAACATGTAAAAGGTCGCATATCCGTCTTGGTAACTGATATCCAATTTTAACATTATTAAGCCTCAAAAAATCGCCTCGTTCAACATAACGGTCTGAGCCCAAATTATTGGCCGGATGATATTCATAAGCACGAGGAAGCATGTTAGGCTCATTCTGACCTTTTTTCTTCCAACGGTGCAATACTGCTTTACTTTGATTGTTACGGTCATTCATTCCTTCGGTTCGAATGGCAACCCCATTTACAATATCAAACCCAATTCGATAATAAAATCCAACAGAAATATCGAAATCTTTATATTTAAATGAAGTACCGAAGCCCCCTACAAAATCAGGATTTGAATCACCCAAGTATACAACATCATTCAAATCAATCTTACCATCATTGTTTTGGTCCTTATATTTCGCATCTCCTCCTTGAAATGTATAAGTTCCCATGTATGTCATTGGAATTACTTCACCATCTGCATCAAGGATAAGATTACCCTCTGAATTTCTGGCAATTGCATCCTCCGTTGTTGGATATACTCCTAAATACTGAAATCCAAAGAATGATCCAATTGGTTCACCTTCCATAATTCTAAGTGGATATTGACCATTTGAAATCTCGGTAGAACGTTCATTATTAAAATTATCAGGTAATTCAGAGAATTCATTGTATGTATTTGATGTATTAAAATAAACCGACCACAATAAATCTCTCTTTCTGATAATTTTTGCATTCACCATAAACTCCCAACCTTGATTTAACATCTCTCCTCCATTAAAGAAATTAAGTTGATTGAAACCTGATGAATAAGGTATGTTATAGTTATTAAAAAGAATATCAGTTGTTCTTTTTGTATATACATCACCACTTAAGTATACACGGTCATCAAATAAATTTATATCAATACCTGCATTATATGACTCTACAGTTTCCCATTTTAATCGGTTCAAACCAATTTTTGTAGGGACAATTGCTGAATTACCATTATAATTACCAGAGCTTTGGTACAGTGAAAACCGGGCATAAGGGTCACTTGGTGGCCTTCCCGAGGTACCCCAACTAAAACGTAATTTACTTTCACCAAGCCATTCGATTCCTGTCAAAAATTCCTCATTTGAAAACCGCCATCCGAGTGACAAACCATGAAATACGCCCCATTTATTTCCTTCACCAAAAGCAGAACTGGCATCAGCCCTAACACTATATTGAGCCATATACCGATCAAGATATTTATAATTAATGTTACCTACAGCTCCTAAGTCACGAGTATCTCCCAGACCCGAACCAATCCAGTTAATCTGTGCATCAATAGCAGGATCCTGTAAATTAACAGATGGCGTACGATTGCTCTGGATGTTCATCCACTCGTAATTTGATTGTGTGGTTATCCATGAAACAGCACCCGATAAGTCGTGTATATCAACATCAAGTGGCGCATTGAATATAAACTGAGATTCAGTACGTATA
Organism: Salinivirgaceae bacterium; assembly: GCA_027858735.1. Classification (GTDB taxonomy): domain Bacteria; phylum Bacteroidota; class Bacteroidia; order Bacteroidales; family SZUA-534; genus GH45. Next base: position 3,874 of record JAQICC010000014.1, on the reverse strand, counting down.
GATGAGGAAATATTATTAGATTCTTCTGCTTTATTTACCTGCCAGTCTAACCAATCAACACCAATCGCATTATAAGGTAAAAAGACATTTGTTTTAGCTCCGTTAAACTGGAAAGAAACAGTCTGCCTGAACCTCAACCAATCAGCAATAGTGTATCTTAACCTAAATGTTGTTTCGAGGTTATGCCGCTTTTCATTGTTGGTTGCGAGCTCGCCTACTGCTACGGGGTTAAAATAAGAACTTCCATCTCCCTGGTAACTATTAATTGGAGTAAAATATTCTCCGGTTGGATTTCCAAACTCATCGTACTCCATTATGCTCATATTAGGTGCTTTAATATAAGCCATAGATCTTATATTATTACCTCCTACCCTGACATTTCTATCGATATTATTATTTGTATAACTAAACAAAACTGAATACATTAATTTTTTTGACAGAATGTAATCCAAGTTGATCCTTGTTGAGAATCTTTTCGACTTTGTATTGATTGTTGTACCCCCTTCATCAACATAACTAAATGATGCGGAATATCGTGTTTTATCACCTCCACCTGAAAGCGCGAAGTAATGATCCATTGTGATACCATTCTGCGTAATCTCCCCTAACCAATCGGTATTAGCTGAATAATTATAAAAGTCTTTATAATCAGGGTTAAATGCAATTTCATCGGGAATTTCAAAATTACCACGGGCATTGTGCAATTGTTCTAATTGTAAAGTAACATATTCATCACCATTAAGCATTGGGATTGGATCTGGCTGTACGTTAAAACTATGCTTATACTGATATTCAAACTGAACCTCGCCCATTTTACCTTTACGCGTCTCAATAAGAAGTACTCCATCAGCCCCTCTTGAGCCATAAATTGCAGTGGCTCCGGCATCTTTTAGTACCTCGATTGTTTTAATATCCTGAACTGCAATGTTAATCATATTACTGATATCCTCCTGATCAGCTGAACTTAAATCCACATCATTTCCTACCTTATCCTGCGGTATACCGTCAACTACAATTAATGGTTTGTTGTTACCAATTGAACTCAAACCACGAATTGTAATTTGAGAACCAGAACCTGGATCACCAGAAGAACTGAGGATGTCCAACCCTGTTATTTTTCCTTGTAAAGCATCAGCTGCTGAAGTTACCCCTGTCTCTTGCATTTCAGCCAAATCGACTTTAATTGAAGATGAAACCTTATCTCTATCCTGCACATTGGTAAGCCCTGACGATGATTGGCGTTCGGCAGTAACAGTAACAGCCTCTATTTCAACATCTGACGATTCGATCTCAATCTTCATTGATGTGTTGAATTCTGGCTTAATGGTAGTAGCCTTATACCCAATTACACTAACTCTCAATGTATTTGAAGGATTGTCCATAGTATAAACAAAGTCACCATTGACATCTGTTGCTGTACCGCCTTCTACACGATCGTCAGCATCAATTTCTGTAATGGTTGCTCCAATCACACTTTCCCCGGTACTTTTATCTAGCACTCTACCACGAATGATACTATTCTGTGCTTTTGCTCCTGATAAACTTACATATAGCAAGACTAAAATCAGGATTAAGTATCTATTTACTTGTTTCATTTCGCGTAAAAACCTTAGGTTCAATATATTATACATTTATATAGGTTTGGTTACTTGTAATCAATATCATTTATATAAAAGGCCTTGTCAATATAATGGACAACCCCTGAAGTTACTCTGAAGTAGAAATGTATGCCGTTAGTATCACCTAAACTTCTTGATGTAATGTTATTAGTTAAGCCAGGTAATTCTTGAATTGTTAAATAATTACTGCCGTCATTTGCTAAAACATCTATGCGATCTGCTCCGGGTTTAAGGTATACTTCAATATTCTTACCATTTCCAAAAGTTGCAACTGAAGGATAATATCCTTCTGGTAGTTTCCCATCCGTAAAAATTAAATCTTCGCCCTTGAAAAAATGCAACTTTAAAAATTGTTCAAGTTCATTCGTCGGCAAGTTTCTTAATGAATCCAACGATTCATTGAGTGATTCCTCAGACGGTAAAAATACTGTTGCTAAATCAATCTCAGATACAAAATCGAATGTGCCATCTCTGTCGTTTGCTATACCAGCTTCTACACACAAGTCAATAAATGTTGGTGATTGTAATTGAATTTCAGAAAACAAAGTTATCCCTGAGAATTTAAACAGAGCATTTGTCTCGTATGTTTTACCATTATCTGCATTATTATTAATAAGCTTTGGTTCTACCATAACCATTTGGTTAGAAATATACCCTGCAACCGAATAAGAAGTCCCTCTTACAGTAGAAGTGGTATTGTCCCATATCAAATGATTACCCCCCAATGTTTTCAAAAATTCTTTTTGTGCTGTTCCTTTTGGGGTTTCAATTGCGATCTGATTCATCAACATCAATCTTAAATCCTGAGTGGAGAATTCCTGATCACGTGGATTTTGCCCCCTTTCCCAACCGGTAAAGGTTTCAGTAACACCTTTATCATTCTCAACTTTTTTATAAAATAAAGTGGAATCTTGTTCCAGTTGGTAATTTGATATTACAAAAAATGCATAGTCACTTTCAGGTCTTTTAAGGGCTGATATCAAACCTGAATATTCCATAACATTCATAAAAGTAGAATATATCTTTCTCGTATATACTGGACCAGCAACACTGCTGAAAGCACGTGGAACAATAGGCTCATCTACACCTATAAAGGTTGTATTACTACCATACTGCTTTTCAATTATTGTACTGGGGTCTAAATAAATTACATCTTCTTCACCATTATAAAAACCATTTTGCAAATCACTTTCATATATAGGTTTAGTTGCCATATATGAATTTGCGATTATCTTTTTAATCCTTCTTGGCATTTCTTCAAGTGTTCCCCATTGCTCTTGACCTCTAACGTATTCATCTAAAAATTTATTAAATGCATCATTAGATGGGGCTATTAAGCCATTCTGAAAACGTACTGTAACATTCTCTGGTAAACCAATTCCTCCTGCTGGTGCCCTTGTTTCTTCATCTGTTATATCAAATGCCAAATCAGGATATGTTAAATCGAAAAGGGAGTCAACTTGCAAGCCTTCTTCTGCCCCTGCCTGATTAAATGTCTCATCTTCATTATATTCTATTTCAGGAAATTGATTTACCAAACGCAAAAATTCTGAATATTCATGCTCATCTTCCTCGTTAGAAAGTATTTCATATGCATTTAAAAGTGGCTCAACAACTTTATCTACTACATATATAAAACCATTGTCTGCAAAATGTTGCTCCCCAACTTTAGCATCTACAAAAAAGATATCATCCGGGCTATCAAATGTTCTATCAAAATAAAAGCTAAAATCATTTAATGGAAGATTATTTAGATCAAAATATTCACTATAAAATATAGGGGCGTGTTTTCTTCCGTCATTAATTATCCTACGTGTAAAATTTGTTTCAGTTGAATCAACTAAAACCCATTTTTTGTAAGCTTTTTTATCACGAACCAGACCAAAACGGTAATCATCACGTGTTAAAACGGTCTGCCTTTTAAAACCCCATGGTTTATTATTAAATTCGTCGGTTGGGTCGATCCAGCCATTCACATCAAGCATGCGTAATTGTTCTCTACCCCAAGCATTTTGTACAATATGGCACTTTACCAGTTCCAATAATTCATCCTGTGGAATATCTTCTACATTATTATATGCCGCATGGCTTTGGAGGTATTGTTCAAATGCCTCGTCTGATGGTGCAAATACTGTGTAGCTACCCGAAACATCAATAACTTCGTTGTAACCTGAAAGCTCTACACATTTTGTGAACGTTTCAAGATTGTCGACTGTTTTCATTTTTGTATAAAGTAATCCTTCAAGCCACGCCGG
>JAQICC010000257.1 GCA_027858735.1 Salinivirgaceae bacterium | reverse complement strand
AGTAGGGCTGTTTGCTCAAGAACTTCTGGAATTGGCAAAAACATATCCTCATCCCGAATTAATTGCTTATGCCCAAAAACTAAATGAAGCTGTTGAAGGGTTTGACATCCAGAATTTGTAAATTTACTTAAAACAGTATTTGGAATTAATTAGTCAAATTGAAGCTAGGTAGTATAACCCTTTTAGTAGCTTAATTTTATTTTGGATGAAACTAGTTTATGAAAGATTAAGGTTAACCGAAGTCTTAATAATTTAACTACAATCACTTACTCACTAAGGCTTGACCGCTATTTGCAATTTATTCAGAAACATAAAGTAATTTTAGTAATTTAGCAAGTAACAAAAGTCAAGCTAATAGCTTGCTTATAAATCATGAAATATGGCAAATGCAATGGATAGATATTATTCTTTGAAAAATTTTCATATAAATAAATCGTTTCTTATAAAATTAAGAAGTCTCATTCTTATAATTTTGACTTTTTTTAATTTTTCACTGTATTCGCAGCAAAATAATATAAGGTTTAAACACATTACAGTTGGCGATGGGCTTTCGCAAAGTAATGTTCAATGTATTTTTCAAGACAGCAAAGGGTTTATTTGGATTGGAACACAAGATGGTCTTAATAAATTTGATGGATACGATTTCATCATTTATAGAAATAATCTTTTAGACTCAAATTCAATAAGTGGAAACCGAATAGTAAAAATACTTGAGGATAGTACCGGTATAATTTGGGTAGCCACATACTTTAATGGTATAAATGCATACAATAGAGCTACCGATAAATTCACTCAATATAAGCATGATTCAATAGATAGTGAAAGTTTGGTATCGGATTTAACACTGGGAATAGATATTGATTCAAAAAACCAAATCACGGTTTCATGCATTTCGGGCATAAGTATTTACAATAAAGAAAAGGATAACTTCACAAATTACCATGCAATAGATTTTTTTGGTAAAAAAGGTTTCGATGGCGTTTTTTATAGTGCTGTTGAAAGTAACGACCATGAAAAAATATTAACGAATTATCGTGATTCACTTTATTTATTTAATGCTAGCACAAATGATTTTTCGCGCATAGCTTACCAAACTAATAAACCTAACCAAGTAGAAAATACTAATTTTGGCAAAAATATTTTTATTGATTCTAAAAATATTTATTGGGTATATGCAGCTGGTCATGGTATTTACAAATTAAATAGGAGTTTTGAGCTCATAGAGTATTATGGCACTTCAAACGGTAAACTATCAAACAATGATGTTAAGGATATTGTAGAAGTTGGTAAAGGCGTTTATTGGGCAATTACTGATGGTGGTGGTGTAAATATAATCGACGAAAACAATAACGAAATTAAAATTTTAAAATACGATCCGGTTGATAAAAATAGTATTGCAGGGGATAAGATATATGATGTTTTAATTGATAATACGGGTGTTATCTGGCTTGGCCATTTTAATAAGGGCATTAGTTATTACAATCCGAGTACCGAAAAATTCAAGTCATTTTATCATAATCCTGAAGACCCAACCTCAATTAGCGATTATCCGATACTTTCAATATTTGAAGATTCTAAAGGTAGAATTTGGGTGGGTACCGATGGAGGCGGCTTAAATTTATTCGATAAAAAAAGTGGAACCTTCCAACATTATACAAAAGAACATAATGGTTTAAGTACTAATGTAATTACTGCTATTCACGAAAATTCAGAAGGGAATTTATTACTAGGTACCTGGAACGGTGGTTTAATGATATTTAACCCTAATACAGGCCATGTAAAAATATATAAAACCAATAGTGCAGGGGATAGTAAAATAATTTCGAATAATGTTTGGGCCATTGAAGCAGATAAAAATGGAAATATTTGGTTAGGGCTATTGGGCAGGGGGCTTAATTTATATAAGCCAGAAACGGGAGAGTTTATTGATTATGGCCTTGGTTCTGGTAACCCAAATACAATTGATCATTCAAATGTAATGACGCTAATGGAAGATTCGAAGAACAATATTTGGATCGCCACAGAAGGAACTGGGGTATATAAATATATTATAGATGAGGACAAAATGGTTCTCTATAATAATCACCCAAACGACTCAAACTCGCTGGTAACAAATAGTATTGTTACTTTGTTTGAAGATTCTGAAGGGAATATTTGGATGGGGTCGCAAAGTAAAGGACTAAGTATTTATAACCCTAGTGATAACAGTTATACACATGTGAGTAAAAAAGATGGTTTGCCGAATGATGCCATTCTTGGAATTGTAGAAGATGCCAACAATACATTTTGGATTAGTACAACAAACGGAATATCTCACTATAATCGGGAAAAAGGTACATTTAGAAATTACGACAAAGCAGATGGTTTACAGGGCAATGAGTTTAAATACAATGCTTCGATATTAGCTAGCGATGGAATGATTTATATGGGGGGCATGAAAGGTCTTAGTGTTTTTCATCCTGATAGTATTAAAGATAATCTTATTATCCCTCCCATTTATTTTACCGAATTTAGCCTTTTTGATAAACCTGTTGAAATAGGTGTTGCAGATTCTCCCTTGAAAAAACATATTTCCGAAACTGATACTATCATACTTGATTACGATCAAAATATTTTCACAATTTCATATGTTGCACTTAACTATACATCAACAGAGAAAAATCAGTATGCCTATAAAATGATTGGATTTGATAAGGATTACAGGTCTGTAGGTAGTATTAGAGATGCAACCTACACAAATCTTGATCCTGGCACATATATTTTTCATGTAAAA
>JAQICC010000171.1 GCA_027858735.1 Salinivirgaceae bacterium | reverse complement strand
TATTTATTTACTGGAATTCGTCACTTAAGCTTCAGCGAATAATTTTTAGTACATGACAAAAATTACCATTTGCTTTTTAAGACTGAATTGATAACGAGCGAAGCTAAAGCCTTATTTAATCCCACATTGTGGGTTTAATTCTTGGCAGTTTACTGTGTATAAGAAATTATTTTAATTTATGTTGTGGCATTGTTGGCTACAATTATATCTTTGTAAATTGTTTATAAAAACCGTTAAAATATTATGCCATTAAATATACCCGATAAGTTACCATCGCTAGAGGTGCTTGAAAAAGAGAATATTTTCGTGATGCGCGAAACACAAGCTGTTCAACAAGATATTAGACCCTTACGCATTGCCATATTAAATTTAATGCCACTAAAAATAGCTACTGAAACCCACATTTTAAGACTGTTATCGAATACGCCGCTGCAGGTTGAAATTGTATTATTGCATCCGGCCAATCATAAATCAAAAAATACCCCGATTGAGCATCTTGAGGCTTTTTATAAAACATTTGATGAAATTAAGCATCAAAAATTTGATGGCTTAATTGTAACAGGAGCTCCGGTTGAACAACTTGATTTTACCGAGGTTAATTATTGGAATGAACTTACCGGCTTAATGGATTGGGCTAAATATAATGTAACTTCATCGTTGTTTATATGTTGGGGTGCTCAGGCTGGTCTGTATCATTACTATGGAGTGCCTAAATATCCCTTACACGATAAAATGTTTGGTGTGTATAATCATTTTGTAAACGACCCGACAATACCATTAATTAGAGGGTTTGATGAGAATTTTCATGCACCACACTCTCGCCATACCGAGGTTAGGAGAGAAGACATTGAAAAGGTAAAAGGATTGGAGATTATTTCAGAATCGGCTGAGGCTGGAATATACATAGTTGGCTCAAAAGATGGGCGACAAGTTTTTGTAACCGGTCATTCTGAATACGATCCTACAACCTTAAAAGAAGAGTATGAGCGTGACGTAAACAAGGGTTTGGAAATGGAAGTTCCGAAAAACTATTTTATCGATAATAATCCTGAAAATCAACCCAGAGTAAAATGGAAAAGCCATGCGCATCTATTGTTTTCGAATTGGCTTAATTACTATGTTTACCAAGCAACGCCGTACAATATTAACGAGATAAGTTAGGGAACTTGCCAGATCAACAATTTCTTAATGTATTGGTCTGTTAAGCAAAATAATTGATTAATGCTGATTAAGATAATAAAGCCGACTAATATAGTAACTCATAAACTCATAAATTTAATTCTAATTTTAGGTTTCTTTTCAGTATTTTTGTGATCCGATAAAAATGTAAACAAGAAAAACAACATAAAATGGCAATCAACAAATCGAAAATTATCTATACCAAAACCGATGAAGCTCCGGCTTTAGCAACCTACTCATTTTTACCCATAGTGAACGCATTTGCAAAGCAGGCAAACATTGAGGTTGAAACCAAAGATATTTCATTGGCTGGACGTATTATTGCTAATTTTCCGGATGCATTAAAACCAGAACAACGAATTAGTGATGCTTTAGCCGAGCTTGGTGAATTGGCCACAAAGCCTGAAGCCAACATTATAAAACTACCAAACATTAGTGCTTCTTTACCGCAACTAAAAACAGCCATTAAAGAGTTGCAAAGTCAGGGATATGCATTACCCAATTATCCGGATGACGCTAAAACGGAAGCGGAAAAAATCGCCAAAGCTACTTACGATAGAATTAAAGGAAGTGCTGTAAATCCAGTGCTACGCGAGGGTAACTCTGACCGAAGGGCACCAAAAGCGGTAAAAAACTATGCTAAGAATAATCCACATAGCATGGGAGCATGGTCACCCGATTCTAAATCGCATGTGGCCAGCATGACAGAAGGTGACTTTTATGCCAACGAAAAATCGCATACAGTTGAGCAGCCTACTTCAGTTAAAATTGAACTTCAGAAAGCCGACGGCTCGATGGAGGTATTAATAAATAAACTTGATTTATTGGCTGGTGAAGTTATTGATGCAACAGTATTGAGCAAAACAAAACTTGTGGCTTTTTACGAGAAGGAAATTAAGGCTGCTAAAGAACAAGATATATTGCTTTCCTTGCATTTGAAAGCAACCATGATGAAGGTTTCTGACCCTATTCTTTTTGGTCATGCAGTTAAGGTATATTATAAAGATGTTTTTGAAAAATACGGTGAATTATTTAACGAATTAGGAGTAGATGTAAATAACGGTTTAGGCGATGTTTATGCGAAAATAGCCAGTCTGCCAGCCGATAAAAAAACCGAAATTGAAACAGCTATAAACGCCGTTTACAAAACGCGTCCGGAATTGGCAATGGTAAACTCCGATAAAGGCATTACCAACTTGCATGTTCCGAGCGATGTAATTATTGATGCATCAATGCCAGCGGCTATTCGCACATCGGGTCAAATGTGGGGATCTGACGGTAAGCTGAAAGATACCAAAGCATTAATTCCCGATCGTTGTTATGCCGGGGTTTACCAAGCTACAATTGATAACTGCATAAAGCATGGAGCGCTTATTCCATCAACCATGGGCAGTGTGTCTAATGTTGGATTAATGGCTCAAAAGGCCGAAGAGTATGGTTCTCATGATAAAACCTTTGAAATATCAACTTCAGGAATAGTTAAGGTTACTGATACTTTAGGAAAGGTTTTAATGGAACATACGGTTGAGGCAGGTGATATATGGCGCATGTGTCAGGCTAAAGATGCACCCATTCAAGACTGGGTTAAGCTTGCAGTTACCCGAGCAAAAGCAACAGGTAGTCCTGCTATTTTTTGGTTAGATGAAGCACGTGCTCACGATGCTCAGTTAATTATTAAAGTAAATAAATATTTACTTCAGCACGATACTACCGGTTTAGAAATTAAAATTATGAACCCGGTTGATGCCACAAATTTGTCCTTAGATCGCATCCGCAAAGGGGAAGATACCATTTCGGTTACTGGAAATGTATTGCGCGATTATTTAACCGATTTATTCCCAATTTTAGAAGTGGGTACCAGTGCAAAAATGCTGTCAATAGTACCGCTAATGAATGATGGAGGTTTATTTGAAACCGGTGCGGGTGGTTCGGCACCAAAACATGTACAGCAATTTGTTCAAGAAAACCATTTACGTTGGGATTCCTTAGGAGAGTTTTTAGCTCTTGCAGTATCATTTGAGCACTTAAGCAACTTTAGCTCTAATCCGAAAGCAAAAATATTGGGAGAGGCTTTAGATAATGCAACCGATAAACTTTTAGAGAATCGCAAAAGTCCATCACGCAAAGTAAACGAGTTAGACAATCGCGGAAGCCAATTTTATCTAACTATGTATTGGGCTCAGGAACTTGCAGCGCAAACTGCTGATGCTGAACTTGCAGCCATTTTTGAACCTGTTGCTAAAACCTTAGCTGAAAACGAACAGACTATCGTAGCAGAGTTGAATAATGTGCAGGGTGTTGCAATTGATATGGGTGGTTACTATCTGCCTAATGAGTTGCTTGTTGCAAAAGCAATGCGCCCGAGTACGACGTTTAACGAGGTTATTGATGCCTTATAGAATAGTGAAAATTATATAGTTGAGCATACTCCGAAAAGTCAAATAATTGTAATATAGTCATCCGATGAATTCATAATTGACTGAATGACAGACCTGAATTGCTTGGGTATTTTGCAAAAGTATTCATCGGGGGACTTTTCGAAGTGGACTCATAGTTCAATCTCCAAATCGTTATTCGGTTTGGAGATTTTTTTTAAATACTGAGATAGTAATGAAACAATGTGTATTTCAAAGCATTAACTTACCAGCCCTCTTAGTCATTTATGTAAATGTTAGTCCCTTCAATCGCAAAATTTCATAATATTTTTTTAATCTCATCAATTCATGGCCACACCAATTATCACTTTTCTAGAAGTACTCCGACCTTTGTCGTCAACAACACCTATTTGAAAAGTACCGGCTTGTAATGACCAGAATTGGGTTTCTTGAGGATCGGAACGGCCAATAAATTGTTCATCAACATACCAGTATATTTCATGTACATCGGCATCAACAATAGCTTTCAGCGGAAGGTTATTAAACATGGTTTCACTAGGTGATATTAAATATTCAGTTTCAAGCATGGGAGAAATAATTTTTGGTGCAATACCTTTATTTTCCATGAAAAGATCACCATTATCTTTATAAATTTCCTTAGGATCGAAAATTGGAGGTGTTTTTCTAGGTATCCCCGCTTTTCGAAAAATCTTCAACAGATTAGTGGGCCAGAACTCGTATACTTCAGTCTGAACATCTTTACTTGCTTCATGCACTCTGTAGCCAGTTTTAGAATTAACATAAATTTTACGACAAATGTCACATTTTTGTATGGAAGACTTACCAGGTATAAAGTGTGTTGGTAATTTTCGAATACAATGTTTATGAGCCAGCTGTCCTGAAGCTGCACATACTTCAATTTGCCGAATACCCGGAGGCACCCATGCCATTTTCTCTGACTTTTCATATCCGGGAGTTTTTGCAACTTCATTCATTATATTGGTGGCAATTTCAAACAGCAAAGGGGTTGCCAATTTACGACCGTTAAATATTGGGTTTCCGTATCCATCAAAATTCCCTAACCATACGGCCAGTATATATCTATCAAAAATAGCAATAGACCAACAATCTTTAAACCCTATGGAAGTTCCCGTTTTGTAGCCTATGGCATCTATGTCCATCTTGCGCGTATAATTGTTGCCATAGGCCAACATATTAACATGATTAGGTTTGGGGTTTTTGCTTAAAATTGTTCTGGTTAGCCAACACGCTTCAGGGCTCAAATATTGCTCTACGGAAGCTTGGTTCAAATGGTAACCTGACAAATAAGTGTCATTAATTTTTTGATAATTCCCGTTATTGGCTAAAACCCCGTACAAAGACACCAGTTCCCTCATACTAAATTCTGCACTTCCTAATGCGATGGACAACCCATAATGATTTTTAGGCTTTAAATCGCCAAGGTCTAAACTTTTTAAGAGATCATATAAATCAGGATTTTGAATTTGTGATGCCAACCAAACTGCGGGTACATTTCGGCTATTAATTAGCGCTTCCCATGCTTTTATTGGTCCCTTAAAATCAAGTTCGTAATTGTCTGGAGCATAACTTGAAAAACTTGTGGGAGCATCCTTCAACATAGTCATTGGATGTATAATTCCCTGATCCATAGCCAAGGCATAAATTATGGGTTTAAGTGTTGAGCCAGGCGATCGGCGAGCCCTAGTGCCATCAACCTGCCCTTGTATTTTACGATTAAAAAAATCAGCAGAACCCAGACTAGCAAGAACTTCCATATTGTTTTCAAAATCTACCAAAAGAACAGCGGCATTTTCAACGCCAAATGCTTTTTTTCGCTGAACATATTGCTTAGTTAATCTTGTTACCAAATTCTGAAGCTTTAAATCTAGAGTAGTATAAATTCGGGATTCTTCTTTGAACTCATTTAATACCGATGCTGTAAAATGGGGTGCCCGGTATGGTGTTGAATAATGCATGCTAAGTGGCATTTTGGAATGAGCTATTTCTTCCGATGTTGGCTCAACATTATGCTCATTCTGCCATAGCTTATAAAGACGTAGTCTAGCCTCTGTAAGTTCAGTTGGGATAATCTGATTTCTAGGTGTATATTTAGATGGGTTTTGTGGTAAGATGCTTAAAAACAGCGCTTCTTGCAATGTAATCTCACATACTTCTTTCTCAAAATAAATTAATGATGCAGCAGCAAATCCTTCAATATTGCCACCACAGGGAGCTAAATTAATATATGCTTCTAATATATCGTCTTTCGAATAATACAACTCCAGATATGAGGCATAAAGCATTTGCTTAATTTTACCTACAATGGTCTTTGTTTTTAAACCATAATGTAGTCGAGCAAGTTGCATGGTAATCGTTGATCCGCCAATCCGGGTACTACGCTTTATGTAAGTTTCTAGAATTGCCCTAAAAGTAGAAAATAGGTTTACGCCCGGATGATAATAAAAATAACGATCCTCTTTGAGTAATACTGCTTCTTTAATTAATGACCCCGATGAATTTATATGGGTAAAAAACCTGTATTTATCATCTTTAGATAAGGTTAACCGAAGTATATTTTTATCACGTGAATATACCACCTGTGAGAAATCTGTACCAGATAGAATTTCTCCCGAAGGATGATATATAAAATAGGACAAAAGCAATACCAAGAGAAAAGCACTTATCAGATAGAGCTTTTTCTTGGTACGCGTTTTTAAATTATTCAACAATAAAATTTTCATTGGGTGAATATCCATATATTGTTCTATCATACATCGACTCAGCATAGAGTGGCGGAACTACATAAGTGCCTTTATTGATAGCCCTAGCTTTATAAACAAATTCTTTAATATTGGGTTCCACAGTGCCATACGATACCACCCTATCTTCTCTAACATCAATATATTCAGGAGTCCATGTGCCGCTAGTATTATTTCTCATGGTAGCAGCACTCACTTCAAGCCCAGCAGGTAATAAATCAACTATCGCAATGTCATTAAGGTTTCTATCCTTCAAACTTCTTAATTTTATATGAACTTCAATTTCTTCACCTAGTTTTGCCTTTTCAATGTTATTACCGTTCAAATTTTTAAAGGAACGAGATATCTCAATATCGTTGCTTATACTTTTTTTAGGCTGTTGAGTTTCGTACCCTGCTTGAACCACTTGATAATATGCTGTTCTATCTTCCTTGCCACTAAATTGTAGTTTATTCGCTTTGTCAGAAAATTCTACAACAGGGAACTTTCCTGCCGGAAGTTGTAAGGGTTTCACCTGATCTTCTCCAAGAATCTCGCTAATATTTATTTTACCCAAAGCTGGTTCATTTGTAGCGTTAGAAAAAGCGCTAAGTGCCATAATACTATACGATGAATTAAGTGTATTATAGTTTCCATTTTGAAGATACTTGGCAATAATCTGAATGATATTATCTGAAACATCTTCAAGAGCATCGGGTGTATGAGAAGACAACAGATATAACAATTGAGCGTTATGCATTAAACCATCATAGAAATTCCAGGAAAGGTTACGCTTTCTGAATTTCGCCTTTACCAAGCCATTCAATAGCTTTTTACCTTGCTTATCCTGCTGCATTAATAAATAGGCTGCACCAATATATCCTGCAGTTAAATCCTGCTCCCAGTCCTCAAATGCAACATCAAGTTTCGATCTAAGCGAGCTTATATAATTGGTAGTAATAATTTCATTCATAGTTAGAATGTATATGGCATAAGCCTGAACACGAAATTCAGATGGAGAACTAATATCAGTTCGTTTTGCAATATCTTTTAATGCATTTATAGTTCTTTCATATAAATTATCGGACACATAGTAGCCCGAAATTTTACATTGAGTAATAAAGTGTGCTCCGTAAACAGTTATAAAATCGGAGGTATGAGAATTTGCAGCCCACACTCCAAATTTTCCTTCACTATTTTGTCGCGCTTGCAATACTTTAAGGGTATAAGCAGTCTTACTTATCAGCTTGGTTTTATCTATATCGTAATCAGCTACATCCTTTAAGTATAAATATGGGAATCCTTGACTCACAATCTGCTCAGTACATCCATAAGGAAATTTATCGAGGTATTGCACCAAACCCTTTGAAAGCCCTAAGGGTAAAAAGGAAACTGAAGTGTTCAATATCCTATAATCTTTAAACATCCTTCTCGGAGTCTCAACCTCCACTTTTTCATTCCTTAAAGTACCTGTTTGTACTGTTGTACGATATGGTATGGCAGGCCTAACACTTAAATATGAAGCAAGCTTTGTCTTTTCCTTATCAGAAGATGCTTTAAATGTTAATGATGCTGCCCCTAAAATATTATTTACGCTCACCTGAAAACTTAGTGTAGTATCGCGATCTTCGCTAAGTTTAATTTTTTTGTTTGCCGGATATACCTTAAGATGAGGTGATGCTAAAACCTCTAAATTTATCGGTAAATTTTTACCCGATCCTGCCAAGGTATTTGTAATAGTAACTGAAACCTCAAAAGAGTCGGTAGGTGCTGCATACATCGGAACATTTGGAGTAATAACAAATGGATTTTTCACAATGGCCTTTGTTTCTTCTGTTCCAATAGCATCGGCTGACACTGCAACAGCCATTACACGCAATGTTCCATTAAAATAGTCAGGAACTGTATATTCCAATTTTCTAACTTTTTCATCGCAATTCAATATACCCGACCAATACACCACGGGCTTATTTTGCTTTCGCTTAAATGGATTCAGGTTTTTACCTATTTCATCAAATCCTGCACCTCCGCCCATGGCACTTACATGCTGTGATAAGGAATAATCCGGAAGTATTAAATCAAGTAATTGCGATGTTTTCACCTCCAATGCACTCTTTTTGAAAAAATGAGCCAATGGATCAGGGGTTTTATAATTAGCCACTTGTAAAATCCCTTCATCAACTGCAAATATCACAATTTTACATGGTTTGTCAGTTTTGTAGCTTATTGGGAACACCTCTCCTGAACGGGCCTTTGAAGGTATATCTAAGGTAATGTTATTCATTCTATTTTTCTTACTAATTGCAAATGATGCAATACCATAGCTTAAGGGAGTCATGTATATATTCTTTGAATCGGCTGCACGAACAAATGCAACGTTTACATAGCCATTACCCTCAAGATCTGCCGGTATTTTAATTTTTTTAAGAAATGAATTGGTCTCACTTTTAAACCATATAGTAGAATATACTTTATCTTTTTCAATTGTAATAATTCCGGCTCCTTTGTAAGGAGCTTTAATAAATACTTCTATCTCTTCACCCGGATCGTAGTCGGTTTTGCTAAGTTTAATTTCAAGCTCAGCAGTCTTATCCAAATTACGTGTGATATTTCCCATACCCACCACTGAAAAAGGGATATTTGAGAATTCAACACCATCAGCATTTTTTATGATAAGTTCATATTCTCCAGGTTCAGCAGTTGGTAAATTAAAATCGAGCCCTGTAGCTGGAAGGTTTTTTTGATCATTGGAAATTGATATTTTCTTAGGTACCGATTTGTATGCATAGGTGCCATTTGGCATTTTTGTAAGTATTGATACCTGATCAATTCGATTCACAATAAATTGCAATTTAGAAACTGATGTCATTTTTAACGCAGCATTGATAGCAATAATTTTTACCGCCCGTTCTGAGTTTTTGTAGATATAGTTTAAATCGCCATTAGCTTTGGTGCCAATTAAGTATTCCAATGGTGAAACCAAAACACTCGATACCGAAGTTACATTTCTTCCTCCTTCTTTTTCAAAACCATCGGCAATGAAAGTTAAGTTATAGGTGGCGGCATCAAATCGTTCCAAATTAAGATCAAAAGTGGCCTTGCCCTGTTCATCCGTCACTTGTTCGGGAAGAGTTTCTGTATAAGAAATTCGCGACGATAATGGATCATTAAATCTATAATCTTTAAAAGCTGGGAACCACATTCTTCCTCTTGAAAATGTTATTTTCGCAGACACTCTATTTCCACGGGCCGGAGATCCAAAAAGATTTCGGAGAGTTACTTGCCCTTTAATAGCCGCAGGAGACACCCATGCCTTATCACCAATTCCTGGGAACATGCTTGAAATGCTTAATCGGTCGGGCAAAAACTCTTCCACCAAAATGGTGGTAGAGCCAATACTGGCATGCCTTTTCTTGTTCCTGATGGTATAAAGGTTAATTTGATAAGTACCTGTTGGCGATGAATTTTCTGTTAAGTATTTTAATTCTTCAAAACCACTATTATTCAACTTAAATCGCTTTTTAAATATTTCTAGCCCTCTTGAATCAATAATGCTAGCCTCAAGCGGCGTTCCTTCAAGAGTTCGTTTCCAATCGCCTGCTTTCACAATCATTGCAATGTTAAACTCGTCACCCGGACGGTATATGCCACGTTCCGAAAAAAGATAGCCGTTTAATTTAGCTGGGTTAGACGCTCCATGAACACCACCTACGTCAAACTTTGAATAATTCAACCATCGGCCTGAAGCCTTTACTGGTAAAAAGGATAGGTCATAGCCTTTTGAAATAACAAAAGCTGTTGGTTCCTTTTCGTTGTTAAAACTATTTAAAGACGGAAAAGCTACATGCCCATCAAAATCGGTATATGATGATAATATAGCGATGCCATTTTTACCCAATACTTGCACCTTTGCTTCGGCTACCGGCAAACCGGTTCTAATGGATTGAACAAACAGATCACGATGTTGATTGGCACTTTCCTTTACCAGCACGCCCAGATCACTTACTATAATCAAGCGTTTATCACTTTGATTACCATATTGATTTGTATAGGTTCTCTCAGATATTACCTCAAAGAAAAATATCCCGTTTCTAGCTTTATTCGAAGCACCTGTGCTTAAATACTTTGTGAAATCAAATGAGAAAAAATTACTTTCTGCTGGGTTTAATTCTTCCAAATCACGGTATTCGGTATGATTTTCCACAATATTATCTTCGGAAAACATATAATTACTAAACCTCAAGTTAGTAAGATCTCCATTCGATTGCGTTACCAGATGATTAATTTCATCAGGTAATACCCGTCCTATTTTAAAACGTACGCGTTTAATTCCCTGCGACATAATGGATATCTTTTTTTCTCCTGTTGATGATAGAATAATACCATCATGCATAATTTCAAGCTGTTCGGGAAATGGCTTTACCCTAATTATTCTTTCATAATCTTTTGATAAATAGTATTTACCGTAGAATGGTGTTCCCTTTTTTATGTTTATGTAAACATATCGTAAGGGATCAGCAAACATTTTAAAACTAGTTACATTTTCAAACTCATGCTCCGATTCCATGGATTGCAATTGAATCGATTCAGATAAATTCCTAATCTCAGGTCCAATTTTTGCAACATCGGACCAATGGTGATTCTTTTGTGCTTTTATTCCAGGTAATTCTGGCCTATCTATCGGCAAAACAAACATTTCAATATTTTTAAGCAATTCTGCTGAATTTACCTTACCCTTAGTGTCTACTACTAAAACCTGTTCCGACTCATATTCCGCATTTCTTACAATGGTTTGTTCAATTGATTGAATGCGCACAAAATTAAGCATACCGGGCACAGTTACTGTTGCTGATCGTTGGGAGGTATGACTATTACCCTTCCAAGAACTTTTTATACCCTTATCAATAGTCAACTTCATCTTTACATCATCTTCAGGAATTGGTAATGACTCGGAAATAATATACGCCGTACTAAAAAAATCATCGTAGGTAATACTGAACTTATATTCCTGGTTTTTGAATGTATGAATGTCCTTATCCAACTTATAAGGTTTTAGTGACACCTTACTTTCAAATGTCTCAGGATCTACCGGATGAGTGAATCGTATTGTTGCAATTACTTGTTTCACATCCTCATCAACCGGATCGATGTGGAAATTACTGGAAGCGATAGATACTTTGAAAGCTTTTGTCTTAAAGGATGCATCATACTTTCCCAATTTGATATGTTCAGGAAATAATTTCTTGTCAAGATTAATCTTATACTCGGTTCCAGGAATCCATTGATCAAAGGGTTGAAAAATGATCTTATCATCAGCGGCCCATTTCCAAACTCCATCAATTTCAGGTGAAATTTCAATACCTGTTGGTATTTCTGTTTGTACATCTTCAATTTTTGAAACAGAACCCTTGAAATTGATATAAATTGGAGGAACGACTTTTTGCTTTTTTAGGTTAGGCGATATTGGTGCTGAAACCCTGAAGTTTATCTTTTTCTCATTCGATGCCTGAGATTTGACATACATTGTAAAGAAAATGATTAGCATTACTATTCCAAACGCTAGGCCTATAATTTTAACGTTTTTTGATTTCAAGAATTCTACTATCCTTTTTTTTGTGAATGGATCAAACTTCTTCATGGATTAAATTTTTAGATATGCATTCAAAATAACTTATTAATGGTCAAATCAGCATGAAAATAATTAAAACTAATTATATTTTTAATTCCTAACAATGGTAATAAAATACCATTCGTTAAGATTTTAATTAGATACTGTCCATAAAGTCCGACTTCTTTTCCGAATCAAGTTCGGAAAAGGCTGTTACGCTTGCCATTAAGTTGGTCTTTTCGGCATTGCTCAAAGCATCGCATTTACAGAAGTAAACTTTCAACTTCGGAGCTTCATAAGCCTCGAATTCGAACTTTTTGCATCAGACTCCGAGACAGGCACTAATTATCCGTTTCGCCAATTTATATTTGGTCTTATAAATTTATGAGCTTATAAATATAATATAATTGGTGTAATTTTCCTTGGTAAGTATTGAGATTTTATACGGACATTCCTATAATTTCCATGTTTTGAAGCTCATAAAAATAAACCACTATGGATGTGAGATTCATGGTGGTTTATTTTTGCGTTATTGTTATAGCCTGATATATCATGGGTTGGCTTTTTAGATCGATATTTTTAAATCAGTGAGACTTTAATTTTGAGAAGCAAAATTAATTAGTCGAATTCCTGCCGGCTTTACAGACAGGGATGCTGAGCTGGATCCACTGATCTGAATAGTGAGCGAAGTCGAACTATGTGGAAGTGAAGCCCCCGCCTAAATGACCAGAAGTCGGGCAGGGAAGGATCTTTGGGTTTTATTCCCCGAAGCATGGTTGCAAATAATACCTTGTCAACTCTGCTACGTGGCAGTTTATTAATGCAACTTAGCTATTCGTAGTAATACCTTTAAGATAAAAGAACCAGAAAAAAAAAAAGAGGCTGTCTTAACTCAGACAGCTTCTTTCTCTTTTTTACCTAAGATTTGCGAAAGCAAATCGCTCAATTTGGGTTTTAATAAATTATATGAGTTTTTACAATACCTCCATTTTTATTAGAAATTAAAATGAAATATGAACCCTGTGGATAATTTCTAACATCAATTTCTCCATTATAATTTATTCTATCAAGAATTGATTTATCATAAACAACTTTACCACTTGAATTCAATATTGTAATATTAAAATTACTAAATGAAGTATTACCTAACTCAATGTTAAATAATCCATTACTAGGATTTGGATATACTGTAAATGATGTATTTTCAATACGATTAATTCCTGTTGCTACTCCAAATACCAATGTATATATTTTTTCAGTAATACCATCCTCTGCAGTAACAGTGATAGTTGTTGTTCGTTCAGAAGTAATAGAAGATGTAACATCAAGAGCATCAATTACTGAAACTGTGGCATTTATATCAGTTGCTAAAGCTGTCACTACGGGTGTTAAAGTAGTACCTTGCGTAAGTTCTACTGTATAAACTAAAACTTCTGAATTAAATTCAGGAACTAAAATTCCTCCATCACAATTTAATGCACTTAAGCTGGCATCGGTAGAAAGAACGTTAACATTAAATACTATTTCGTAAGTCAAAGTTGTTGTTCCATCTTCGGC
>JAQICC010000131.1 GCA_027858735.1 Salinivirgaceae bacterium | reverse complement strand
ACTTTTTCAAAAAGCAATAAACATGCTGATTATCAAACTGAAAAACATATTAGATAGAAATTTAATTTTTAAAAAAGTTTCCAAGTGCATTTATTTCAATGCATCTGTTTTTCCGAATCCACCCCTCTCCTTATCGGGATCTCCCCTAAATTAGGGGAGAATGCAAGGTCATAATCCATTGTTAAAATATCAATAGGTATTTTCAGCACTTTATTTACTTTTCTAATCATTTCTAACCTAAACTATTCATAAATTTGGAAAATATGCATAAAGGTCAGGATAGTCCCGACTTAGATAGCATGCCACAGCCTGTTCCGAATTTATTTCGGAAAACTTAATTCGGGGAACTTAAACTTTTTATAAAAGTTTGGCTCTATTATGATTTACGAGTTAAAAGCAGTAAACCTTGATATAACTGTACTGTAGCCAAACCTAAGAGAATAAAACCTATGAAATTCTATCATTTTACAGGATTTTTAAATACAAACAAACATAACGGCCTATCATACAAACCATTGTGAATTCTTTTGTAAATCATCCTTAGATTAGCAAAGAGCCAAAGTTTTTACGAAATCTTAATCACTGTCGGAGCCAGGTATTATTCGTGAATAATCTGGGCTAAGGATTAAATTACCCCGTAACTCAAGGCTTTTTTAACAGACTAAATTTTAAACGAAAATTAATTACTTTTGGCAAATTATTATTAATCATTTTATATATGCCTGTTTATCAATTGCCAAAAGAAGCTCTTTTTCCACATCCCAGCGAGGCTGTTGATGATGGTTTATTGGCTATTGGTGGTGATTTAGCACCAGAACGTCTGGTGGCTGCCTATGCATCAGGAATATTTCCATG
This sequence comes from Salinivirgaceae bacterium, assembly GCA_027858735.1. GTDB lineage: Bacteria > Bacteroidota > Bacteroidia > Bacteroidales > SZUA-534 > GH45. Next base: position 6,857 of record JAQICC010000131.1, on the reverse strand, counting down.
GTATGGCGATAATGATCCGATTTTATGGTGGTCGCCAAATCCGCGGCTGGTTTTGTATCCCGAGAAATTTAAGGTTTCAAAAAGCTTAAAGCAGACATTAAAAAAACAGCCTTTCGATATTCGCATCGACTTTGCGTTTGACGAGGTAATTGAAAGCTGTAGCAAGATACCTAGAAAAGGCCAAGATGGCACATGGATTACCTCAGAAATGATTGAAGCTTTCAAACAAATGCACAAAATTGGATTGGCACATTCCATTGAAACCTGGGAAGGAAACAAACTTGTGGGTGGTTTGTATGGGTTATCATTAGGGAATGTATTTTTTGGCGAAAGCATGTTTCACAAACGAAAGGATGCAAGTAAAATCGCATTTTATTACCTCTCCCAATTGTGCAAAAAATGGTGTTTTGCCTTTATTGATTGTCAGGTCACAAACCCTCACCTTCTCACATTAGGCGCTCAAGAAATTACGCGTGATAACTTTTTAGATGAACTTGCTATGAGTATGGAGAAACAAACGCAACAAGGTATTTGGGAGTTTGATTTTTAGTTTTAACGTAAATATTTACACCGCTTTAGCTTAATTTATTAGAGGCAATTCAAATTCTTGCTTTCTGGGTGGGATATTTTACACCGAATTCAGTTTATTATAAATAATCCAAAGAATCGCGATCAATCTTTACAAAAGGGGCTACAGCACGTTCATAAATTCCGTGCATATACGCAATGCCCATTCCGTAGTTGGTAACCGGTATACCCAAATCAATAGCTGGTTTTAGCCGACTAATCATTTGCTTGCGGGTAATCATACATCCACCACATTGTATTACCATGGCATAGTCAGTCATTTCACCTGGAATATCATTTAAACCTGCAACTACTTCATAACTTAAATTTTTTCCTGTAAAATTACTTAACCAACGCGGCACCTTTACTCGGCCAATATCGTCACATGATGTTTGGTGGGTGCACGATTCTAGTATGAGCACTTTATCGCCATCATTTAGTTTCGACAAATGTGGTGTGCCTTTTATGTAGTTTTGAAAGTCACCTTTATACCGAGCCAGTACTGTACTAAAACTGGTTAGTGGAATATGGTTTGGAACTGAAGCCCCGGCCTTTAAAAACACCTGACTGTCGCAAATTGCTAAAGCGGGTTCCGGACTTAGTTTCTTTAGTAAAGTATCTACCTCGCGCTCCTTGCAAACAACAGCAATAGCATTGTTATCTAGAATATCACGAATAGCTTGTACTTGGGGTAATATAAGTCGTCCTTCAGGTGCTTCAGCATCAATTGGGGTAATTAGTAATACCAAATCGCCCTCTTTAATAATATCGCCAACTAAGGATTTTGATAAATAAGCCGTTTCAGGTATTCCTTTTCTAATTTGTTTTACCAGTTCATCGCGCGAGTAGCCTTCAAAAGTGCTAAAATTAATGGGCTCAACGTTAAATTCAAGTTTCAGTTCTTCAATAAGGTCGTAGTTTAATTCCGAAACATCGGCTTTATTTTGGATGGTTAAAAACGGGACATCAAATTTTTGTAGTTCCGTTATTATCTTCTTTTCAGGCTCAGCAAACTCATTTGCAGTAATAACCAAAAGCGCAAAATCGATGGTTTTTATGGCTGCCATACTTTTTTGAATACGCTTACCTCCTAATTCACCTTCATCATCAATTCCGGCTGTATCAATAATTATAACCGGCCCAATTCCCGGAATTTCCATGCTTTTCTTAACCGGATCGGTAGTAGTACCTGCAACCTCTGAAACTATTGCTAAATCTTGTTGCGCTAAGAAGTTAATCAAAGAACTTTTTCCATTATTTCTTCTTCCAAAAATACCGATATGTGGTTTTGAATCTTTACCCATTCTTAATTTGACTTCTTTTAAAACCTAATCATTTTTGTTTCAATCATTATTTGCAGTTCCTTTAACATAGCTTGTTCTTGCGAATCAATATGCCCATCTTGGTTTGCCATGTTAAGTATACTGTCGTATTCTTCAGGGGTAATTACATGATCCTCAATTGCCTTATTAATCAGCTCTCGTAATTTGTCACCACTCTCACTTAAAGTCATAATAATACATTTATAAATACTTGTAACGCAATAACAACATATACCCGTATTAGTTCATAATAAAGATGCGAAGAATATTTTTAATTTCCAGTATTCAAATTAGATTAAACCAGCAAATTCATTTTATTCTTTCATGCATAAAGCGGGTTAATACGGAATTAAACACACATGAATATAAAATAAAATGCCCTAAGGTATTTATACCAAAGGGCATTTTAAACTTGAAAAGTAGCAGTTCGTTTTTTTTCACTCTAACTTCGGGCTAATGAAGTATTAAGTGTTTTTTAAGCAGAATAAACTATTAATACTCTTCTGTGTAATTGTTAAATTCTTCCGTGTCATCAGTCTGAACCCATCCAGTGTCTTGGGTTTCAGGCTCCGACTCCTGATTCCATGCTTTTTCAACTACTCCACTTGAAGCTTGAAAATTGCTTGAAATTGTTAATTGTAATGTAGGTGCTAAAAACTCCATTTGCACAACTTTTTAAAAATTAATAAATCCAGAATTCTAATTCAAGGATGAAACCAATAAGTAGAATCTTTGTTACTTTGTCAGTAGGTTATACTTCTTAGATAATATAACAGCTAAAAGGTTGCGTACCCTACCTGAAAAACCAATTTTATTTTACTTTTAGTGTTTTTAGGAAGGGTATATTCAAGTTGATAAAGAATTGAATTATTTAAAATTTGAATACTTACATTTGCATAAAAATATTTTACCCCTATGAAAATTGTTTACCTATTTTTAATTTCTATTGTTTTACTTTCAATAGATGCAACTGGACAGGAAGTTTCAACATTATTTAAAGCAAATTCTTATTCCGAAGCTTATTTTAATCCTGTTTATCAGGAACTAAAGCAAAGAAGAGCAAACGATATATTGCTTAGCGAAAAAGAAGAGCAATGGCTTGATGCCTACCAGAAGTATCTTGATAATTATTTCACTCTTTTAAATTCAAACCAACAAAATGCATTTCATGAAAAACGAGCAACTTACGAATATTCCAAAAACAGAGCCTTTATTTTTGATACTATAAACAACACAAACCTACATGTTACAACTACAGAACGTGATAACGAGTTGCTTTTTGGTCATATTTTATTTTCAGGAATATCGGGCGTTTTTTATGGTTTGCAATTAAACTACATAGCTGATGTTAACCATGGATCAACAAGAATAGGTTTACCCATGCTAATTTCTGGAGCTAGTATGTTAATTCCCGTTTTTTCACCAAAATACGATAGTTTTAACACCAATTCATTATGGCTAAGAATACATGGCAAAACCATGGGAAGTATATACGGATATTTTTTGTCGGGTGCCATATTTGGGGAAGATATTTTCGAAAGCTATACACAAGAAGACAATGGTAATTTTTATGGAAGTCACATAAACCGAAACAAAAAACCTCTTGCTTTAACCACAAGTTTGTTAAGTAGTATTGCTTTAGGACACCTTGGTTTTCATTTTGGGAAAGTAAAACCTTGGACTGACGGCAGAATAGCTACATATCAATACTACAGTTACACAATTCCTACCCTTGCTTGCGGATTACTATTTGGGCTTTCAGAAAAAGCCGACTTTCAAGCTTATAGTGCATTAATTGCAACTGGCGTACCATTAGGTTATTTGGCAGGCCATCAGGTTGCCAATAAAATTGAATATACACGTGGCGATGTTAATGCCATTACAAACAACTCGGCCATTGGAGCAGCTATTGGAGCAAGTATTCTTTTATATGCCGACCCCAGTGACCAAAGAGCAATTCTAATTCCTTTAAGTACAGCCCTATTAGGATCAGCTGTTGGCCATTACACCTATCGTAATTTTCATATAACCCGACCCGAATCAAGAAGGTTAAATTATGCTACTATTGGAGGAGGTTTGATTGGCTTGGGCATAGCTGCAATGGTCGACCCAGATAACGATGGCTCTTATTTTTTAATACCTAGTTTATTGGGCACATTAGGCTATGGTATATTATTAAGCTATTACAAAAACCAACCTCGTTTTGCAAGTGCAAAAAACACAAACACTGATTTTCGATTCAGCCTTCATCCAGAAAGTTTAATTATTAACAAAGAATTACCTGTACATATGCAGGCTCCGTTATTTAGCATGAGTTGGCGCTTATAAAAAGCTAGACTCAAACTTGTGCAGATAGCTCATGATTCTATTTCTTGAAGTGATTTATCTTGAAGTACAAAATGACGAGTTGCATACTTTTTAACCTCATTTTTTCGGCTTACTACAAACAAAAAAGGAATAGTTTTACAGGCATCAAAGATGTAGTGAATGTCTTTATCATCAAGCGAAGTAAAAACTTCATCTAAAATTAAAATCTGAGGTTTTGCAACTAATGCTCGTAAAACAGCTAACTTCTGCTGTTGCCCCATAGATAGCGCAATCCCATTTTTACCAATTTGCTGATTTAGAAGCTCCGTTGATTGCAAACCCAAAAATTCAACAAATTCTTTCTTCTGCACATTCGTTAAGTTCTGATTTCCATACATGATGTTTTCAAGTATGGTGCCATCAAAATAATGATCGTTAGAATCTACAAGTTTTATGACTTTTCTAATGTCTGCAAGATTTAATTCACTATACGACACTTCGTTTACAGCTATTTCACCCTTTGTTGGTATTAAAAAAGCTGGCAACAATTTCAATAATGTTGATTTACCTACGCCTGTTTTTCCCGACAACAAAATCACATCTTTGCCTTTAACATGCAAATTTACATTTTGAAATAAAGCATCACTTTCAAGGCTATAAGAAAACACAATACTATTAAAGCTTAAGCTTTCAATAGGCTTCATTTCTTTATTGCTAGGGTTGCAAAATACTTCCTCTTGTTCATCGAGTAACCGAAATATTTTGTGTGTACTTACCAATGCCACATGCAACCTACCCCATGCTTCGGCCACCTTTTTAATGGGCTTAAAAGCAATTCTAACCAAATACAAGAACATAACCATATCGGCAACCGTGGCAGAACCATGCGTAATTTTGTAGCTGGCAAACAGATACACTCCTGCAATTAGCATCATGCCTAAAAAGTCGTTTGATGGATTCATTGAGAAACGCAACTTAATAAGCTTAATATTGTATCGGTAATTATCATCAACTAAATTTTCAAATACCCTACCTTCGTCAGCCTCTTTGCCATAGTTTTTTACCAATTTAAAACGATTTATTCTTTCTTCTAAAAAAGCGGTATAGCTGCCCACATTATCGGTAATACTTTTGCTAACTATTTTAATTTTTCGGGTAATAAACTCGATTAGAATTACGGATAGTGGAAAGAAAATAATAGCGAACAACGACAATTGCCAACTCATATATAACATTACAGGTATAAAAACCAGTATGTAAATTGAGGCTCGAGCAACTTCAATAAATAGATCGATTATTTCGTTTAATGTGCTTACATCATAGGTTACCCTTGAAACTACATCGCCTGTTTTACTTTTACTAAAAAATGAATAGGGTAACTTTAGAATTTTATTGTAAATATCGGTTTTGAAATTTTGCAGTATACGTTGTGTGGCAGCATTCATGAAAACTCGACGCAAATAATTAAATACGGCTTGTAAAAAGTATAAGGTCACAAAAATTAAACAAAGCCAAAGTAAACCTTTAAAAATACCTTCAGAGCCACTCAAGGTAGTATCAATGAGTTTCACTTTATATTGAAGAATCGGAATTTTGAAATTAAATCTCAAGGGTAGTTTCATCAGCTCAGCTCCTTGCTGGGTAAAGCTGCCTTCAAATTTATCAAATTGGTTGATAAGAAATTTTAGCAAGCCACCTGTTGCCAACTCAACCAAACTCATTAATAAGGTCGCCAGCACACCATATAGAATCTTAGCTTTTTGCTTGGTAACGTATTTTAATAATCGTTTTGAATTCGAATTCATATTGTAGAATTAATTGTTATAATCCTTCTTTTCATTAATTGTTTGCCAGGAGTTTTTCCCTATAGCCATTAAAGGAACTACTAACCTTTTTCCAAAAAGATGCGGACGCATAGATTCCTGATTATCAACAATATCAGTATCGGCAATATATTCGGCATGACGATTCACTGAGATTGGGAAAATTGCTCTACTTCTTAATTCTTCTGCTTTTGTATGCTGAGGTAATTCTCTCAAATCGGCATAGTCTACAATCCGACCTGAATCACCTATATAAGTAAGCCCCACAGCTGCCAAAGCTCCAATAATACCGTCGTTTGTTCCTCCATGTCCTGAAAGATGTATGTTTTGAGCCAGTTCAATAGCTTCGGCCTGCGATACTTTTGAATGGGTACATTTTATTCCAAATTCAATAATTTTATCAGTTATCTCATTTTCAGCAACTACACACAAACCAGGATCGCTACCTTCGAAAAAATGGTTTTTTATATGAGCTGTAGCCTTCCTTACCAAAAGTGCTTCGGCATTATCTAAGCCTTCAATTAAACAACACAAGGCACTGTTATGCGATGTCATTGGCACTTCGGGCGAATGAAGCAATTGTTGGCGAACTACCATAATTTGTTTAAACCCCAAAGGCAATTCATTAGCAAACCAACGGGCTAGTTTACCTGTTCCTCTGCCACAATCAATGGTGTCGGTATCGTCAAATGCTAGGTAATATTTCATATTAATATATATTTAGGTGTAATGGACAAAAATTAGGTTATTTTTTAGATGTTACATTCTAATGGACATTTTTTAGGCTGTTTATTTTCCCCTTTTTGTTTTATTTAAAAATTTATTTCAGAACTTTGTC
>JAQICC010000126.1 GCA_027858735.1 Salinivirgaceae bacterium | reverse complement strand
AATCCTTTTTCGCCTTTTGATTTATATACCTGTTTTGTCATTTTATTTTGTATTTATTTATGCCCAAATATAGGTATAATTATTTAACTGACAATGAGTTAAATTATAGAAGTCCCCCTGAATCATAATCGATCTAATTGTATTGGTGCTTGTTGGTTTTGTTGTTATTTCAGGAAACGAGTTTATAACAACATTAAGAAATCCAAGTATTTTTTTCGTTTCTTTTTTTATTTCTTCCAATTGATAGACCTCAATTTCTTTATGAGTAACCATAATAAACGGATCATTATTGCTAGTTGCCAGTGGGAATAGAAATGCAAGTTCTAATCCAACACTCTCGTCTTTAACGGATTTTATTCCATTTTGATTTATCAGAAAGTAACTTGGTTCACTAATCTGATTACAATCAGACTTTAGTTTGTTATTTACGTACGTAATAGAGTTTTTGTAATCAGGTTTTGCCTTTGTGTCCGTACATATTTTCTGCTTGGTGGGGCAATGGAAAAACCATAAATAATCAGTTTCCAGTGACAGGTTTGTAAGCTCAAACAGTTGTTTGATAAGCGCTTCGTTTGCAATTTCTTTCAATTTGGCGTAAGTCATAGTTAATTAGTTATTAATTAAGATAAAACATGTTAATTATTGGATTATCAGCTTGTTAAATCTAAAGTGTGCCTTTTCCCTGAAATAAACGTTAATCGTGAAAACTGTGGCGTTTATACAATTAATTTTGAAGCAAAGTTAAAAAAAAATATTTTTACACCATCTGTTAAAACATTATTTATTATGAAAAGTTGTATTTTATCACTGGTTTTTTTCCTTTTCACTCTCGGAGTCATTGCTCAAGGCATTGTCGTAGATAGTTTAGGGGTTGCAGTTAACGAAAATGAATTATCGGCAGATCCATCAGCTATTTTGGATGTCAGTTCACAAACCAAGGGAGTTTTAATCCCAAGGCTAACCGATACAGAGATTCAGGCGATTCAAAATCCGGCTGAAGGTTTGTTGGTATTTAGCACCACAGATCAGGTGTTTAAGTATTATCAAAACTCAAATTGGAATGTGTTTGCAAAACTGTCAGACATTCCAGTAGATGGAGATAGTAATTCTAGTAATGAATTGATAACAGATTTCAGTGTCGATCAAACTAATCGTAAATTAAATATTATAGAAGGTGGACAGAGTCAAGTAATTAATATAGATGAAATTTCCCCTTGGATTTTTGATAAGTTAGATTTTGAATTGTATCCAATAAAGTCAGAAATCAATGTTGCAATTGGTGCTAATACTGTTAGAGATATGGACAATCTCGGAGGTCCATTTATATCACAAACTCCTAGAGTTGATATTTGCACAGGAGTTGGTGATGATATAGGCTTTACTGATGTTTTCTCTATGTATAGAGCAAAATGTGGCTCAAAAGATGTTACTAGAAGAATTGGTTATAATTTATCGTTAAGACGTGATTTTGAAGATGATTATAAAATTGATGGAGGTTTGTTCCTAGAGTCTAAGAAAGCGTATGGGGAAGCACCAAGTTTAAAGATATTTTTAAATAATCATAATGCTATCAATATTGTTCCGAATAAATTCCCTTGGGTTGGCATTCATACAGATAATCCACAATGTGAATTCTTTGTAAATGGGGATGCTGGAGGGACATCAGCTTGGCATCAGTTTTCTGATAGTCTACTAAAAGAAAATGTACAAACAATTGATAGTGCCTTAACTATTATTGAGAGTTTGCGTGGGGTTTATTTTGATTGGAGATCAGATTCGGTTTTTACACGACCTGAAGGGAGACAAGTGGGTTTCATTGCACAGGAGTTACAGCCGTATTTACCTGAAGTTGTTAATGACACAAGTGAATATAGTCCATATTTTACAGTTTCTTATGCATCTATTACGCCAGTGCTTGCACAAGCTATAAAAGAATTAAAGGCACAAAAAGACAGTGAAGTTCAAATTCTAAATGAGGATTTAGAAGCAAAAGAAACAGAAATTGAAGCATTACAAACCGAACTACAGGAATTAAGGAATACTGTTGAAGCATTGCAAACAGCAGTAGAGGCAATGCAGGAAAATAATTGATCTTGAATCTCATTAAAACCACAGACGACAAATGAAAACGAAGTTCCTGGTAATATTAATTTGTTTATTCATTTTTTCCGGAGTAAATGCTCAGGAAACAGTTATAAGTAATTATAGACTTTATACCGATTCCTTAACAATCATTAATGGAGATACTGTTGTCTTTACCGATACTCTGTTTGGGAATGTTTTTTCAAGAAATACAGAGCTTATAGTTAAAAGTCCAAAAGTTAAAATAAATCAAAGTTTTAAAGCATCTGATTTTTCCTCTGGAAGAGCATTTGTGTCATTTTTATATTATAGCAAACTTAGTTCAAATAGAAATATTAATGCTATAGACAGTTTGAATAATGGTGGTTTTGAAATTAGTTTGTCAAATGGAATGCCTCCATATGAAGTAAGCTGTTTTGACAATGAGTATATTTCAAGTGATAGCTTATACTACAATGTTTTTATTAATGAAGCATTCGCAGATAGTGTTGCTGAGCTATATATGGATACGGTATTGTCCAATTGTTTGTCAGGGAATTATTCTTATCTAATTTCTGATAAGTACAATAAACATAAGGAACTTGTTTTTATTGGGAGAAAAATGAAGGAGACAATGGTTAATGTATCCACTACTCCCAGTAATAATTATTATAATCCAACTAGTGGTTGGGCAAAAAGTGGTGTTTTGTCAAAAGAAGTATGTGATTTGCAAAATGGTGAAGGTCAATTTGGGCTTGGCTTAATCGGAAGTGGAGAAGAAGTTGTTTTGGGTTTTTCGGATTCCTTACAACTTTCAAGTCATATTGGTTCTATAGTTTTTGGAGTTTATTTACATAATAATCAGCTCAGTGTTGTTGCAGATAGTATTATACAAAAAACAGTTAATTATTCCCCTAATGATAATGTTATATTTGCCTATAAAGATGGTGGTGTTAAATTATTATTAAATAGCAGAGTTCTTGCAAGTTACCATACAATAGAGCCTCAATTGTATTTTACCTGTACTGCAATTTCTTCTGGAACATTTTTGAGTAGTATTCTCGTAGGAACAAATTCAAACTTATTGTATGAAGTCGTCCATTTATCAGATATTGATTCAGATGATGGGCAGATCTTGTTACATGAAGGTGTTTCGGCAAGTTGGTCTGATACTGTGAGTGTTGGAAATCGTTATGATTTAGTAGCGGGTAGCTATTCTGGAGAGTTTACTTCCCATAGTGAAACGATGAATGATGTTATAGAGGTTGGTTATTATACAAGTTGGCATTGTAATAATTCAGTGTCAAATTCTACAGGAGGTCTATTTTCCTCAGAATTGCAACAGCGAAGTCGTTCATTATCAGTATATGATTCTGGAGATTTAATGAATTTTTGGTGTGAGGCTTCGGTTGATATGCAAAGTCTAAGTGATCCAAATATTTTCTACGGAATAATTGGACAAGGTTTGGAGTCTTCAAAAACTAATGGTTTCTATTTAACGGTTGTAAATGGATTGAGAGCAATTGTGCCAATTAGGTTTGGTCGAAAATCTGCAAGAGAAAATGTTGTTTTTGTTGGTGATGATATTAATAGTTTAGTACTTCGATTGGAAAGAGTTGGAAGTAATTTAAAATATATAGTAAATGGGAATCTAATTTATTCAGAGAATTTGCTGAATGGGAATAATTATAGGTTAGTGGCATTTTCAAATCAAACAGATAATATTTTAGAATATTCTGCAAGTCAATTCCATTATTTAAGGGCGGGAGAGGTTCAATTAGAGGAAGAATATATAAGTTGTGCTGATCAAACAGATACATTAAAAGTTTCTTTTGGTGGTTTGTTTGAACCTGCTAGTTCAGATTTCTATAATTGTGTTCTTGTAAATGAGGAGACAGGACAAGAATTATTATCAAATAATTATCCTTTTGAATTTCTTGAGCAACCTGTTTCTCTTTATCATGCTTATGTGCAAACACAGTATAACGAAGACTGGGCTCTTGGATTTCAAGATTTTTCTGATACCGTGTATTCTTTTGTTGGAAACTTACCAGAAGGAGAAAATTTAATTGAAACAAATCCGGCATATTACGACCAAGCTACAGGTGAAATATCAAATAATGGGTACGATATTGGATATTTTGCTTTTTCAAACAATTTGTTACCATATGAAGATGGATGGATAGCTGTTCGCTATAATGATGAATTTATTGAAAGTGACTGGGGCTTTAATACTGAGCAAGATGGAGAAGTAAAGTATGGTTACAGAATGTCGGGGACTAGCAACAAAATCGTTTTATTGTTTAATAATGAAGTGCTTCCTGATATTTCTGTCAAATGTGGCTCTAAGGATCGCTTGAGCGTAGAACGAACCGGAAATGTAATTTCGTATTTTGTAAATGATTCTTTAATTTTTGGGACTGATTGCCAGCCAAACAGGGAGCTATTTCTGAATGGAAGTATTACGAAAAATGAACAGCTTAAACTTGGGTTGAGTTTTTGTCCCAGATGCGAAATAGCGATTTCTCCTAGTCAGAATATAGTCGTTTCACCTGATAATGATGCACATTTATTGATTACAGGAGTTGATAGTGTAAGTTGGTATCCAGAACCAATTCTCGACAATGGTATTAATTGTTTAAGTTGTCTTGATCCAGTTGTTTCCAGTGAAATTGGTTCTGGTACATATACAATTTATGGCTATCAATTTGGCAATAATGAATCATGTGATGAAGTTACAATTACAATAGAAGTTGATTCTTCTCTAATGAGTAGTCAGGATGATTTAGAGTTTGGTTGCAATTTCATAAATGTAGGGGCATTTGTTTATTCAAATAATAAAGTCTGTATTTTTGGGAATTTCTTTAATGAGACAGGTTATAATGATGAAAGTCTAATTTGTCAAGGGAGAGTGTTAAATGTTGACACAATTTCTGTTTCAGGGAATTGGTCAAATAACTGTTCCTCATATGTTTTTGTCTCCAACTCTGGTTATGTTGATTTAATTGGAAGTGAACAATACTTGAAAGGATTATATCCTACTAAATTTAGTACGTTATCATTAAATGATTGGAGTACATTAGCAACTGAAGGGAAAAAGATACTGCAAAGTAATCAGTTTGTTAAAAAACATTTGAATCTAAATAAATCAGAACTTGCTTGTAATAATTCAATATTGAGTATTAATTCAATTGAATTTAGCAATTCCATTAGTTTTGATGAAGGAGGCTTTGTAAGTACAGAAGGAGAAAGTGCATATTTGAGCTGGTTGGTAAACAATACTGATGATTATTTATATCCATTAGGCGAAAGAATTGGAGCTTTGTTGTTTAGGCCTTTATCAATTAGGTCGAATGTAGAACAAGAGGTCAAAATCCAATTTGTTCCTGAGGATCCTGAAGATAACGGTTTAATAAGTCTGGCTTCAGATATCTATTCGATAAATCACTTGTTTTATCACAAAATCATTCAAGAGAATGTAAATGCAAAACTAGGTATTGATGCTCATTATAATAATTATCAAGATGGTGATTATCAACATTTGGCTTATTGGAGTAATAGCAACATATGGAATAGCTTGATGCCTTCCGCTATGTATCTCCCAAGTAGTTTGTTTTTTAATAATAAATATGTTAAGGCAGAAGAGTTTTGTTGCTCTCAGAGTACGGATGTAGTGCTTGCAAATGTCGGCCTAGTCATTAACGCTGAAGATTTTGATAGTTCAGAAGATGAAGATGGAGATGGAATTCCTGATGAATTTGATTCTGATGATGATGGAGATGGAATTCCTGATGATTGTGATATTGATTCTTATCCAGAAGGTTTATTCACAGATGATAATACTAATGGAATTGTTGATGAATGTGATTCTTTTGCACAGGATCAAGAATTTCCACCAGGTGATGATGCTGATAATGATAATATTCCTGATGAATGTGATTCTTATGATAATATTGCAGAAGAATGGATATTAAATGCTGTTGATGATGATGAAGATGGTATTGTCAATAGTTGTGATAATGATATAGATGGCGATGGTATAATTAATTCAAGTGATAACGACGATGATGATGATGGTATTTGGGATATATATGACTCTGACCCAAGTAATACAGCTGAGGATATAATTATTCCGGAGAATGATGAGAATTGTGATGCTGATGTGAATACAAACAACATACCTGACTGTTGTGATTCTCAAATTGAAAGTGGTGTTGATACGGACCTAGATAACATTCTTAATAGTTGCGATACTGATATTGATGGTGATGGGATATTAAATTTGTATGATGATGATCAGGATGGAGATGGGATTGATGACGGTACGTGTGATGCGGATATTGATGGTGATGGGGTTCTTGATGAAGGAATTGATCCAAATGATGATTTAAATACAAATTTGATATTGGACGATTGCGAAAATGATTATACTGTGGATATTGATGACACTGATAGTGATTCTGATGAGATTTCTGACGATTGTGATAGTAATCTAGATGGCACCCCGTTAGTTGTATCGGATGTTGATATTGATGCGAACGGAATTCTTGATAGTTGTGAAGATTGGGATGGAGACGGAATTGTCAATGCCTACGATCAGGATGATGATAATGATGGAATTCCTGATGACTGTGATAGTGACAACAATAATGACGGAAATGTTGATTTCGGACAAGATGATGCTGATGAAGACGGCATTAACGATGATTCAGACGCTGATGCCAATGGTGATGGAATTCTTGATGAAGGAAGTTCTGATGATAATAACAATGGAATAGCCGATGAGGTTGAACAACTGTATGGAGAACAGGGTGATAATGATAATACGGGTACAAGTTTTGTTTTGACTTATGATGGAGTAGAATCAGGTAATATGGGGACTACTTATTCTGCTGATCAAGGAAATGTTATGTTTTATCCTTTGCAAGAAGGGAATTATACTCTTGTTTTAAACACAGATGAAACTTGTTCTACTAAGGGTAGAGTTACATTTAGTGTTGATTCGACTGGGGTTATTGAAAATGTTAATTATATTGATTTTGATTATGGTATAAATGGGCTTCCATTATCTGAGGATTTATATGATTTGCCGGTAGAACTTCAAGGTATAATTTTGAATGCACAACCAATTGAAACAGAATTTTCTCTTAATTATACTTTATCTTTTGGTGAAGAAAATCCTTTAATTTTCCGAAATGGAGAAGTTGTTATTGCAGAATTTGAGGACTATGAGTTAATAGATAATATAACCCTAGAGTTCTATGAAGGGTTAGTTTCTGGTAATTTGCCATTTCATTCAGAAATAATTGAAAGTGGAAATATTGATGCCGTAATCAATATTAACGATATTTCTGTTGACTTTTTAAATGCTGGAGTAACTTCTGGTATATGCACTGTGTTAATTATTGTTCAACAAAGTTCTAGTACCGTTGAATTGAAAAATCAATTTGTAGTAAATATTGATGTTGAGTAAAAATTTAGAATTATGAATAACTATTTTTCTATTTATAAATTGAGGAATATGCTGATTGTTAAATCAATTGCATTATTTGTTGCTTTGATAATTGTTAGTCAGCTTATATTTCCAACATTTGTCTATGCATTGAGCAGTGGCCCCAAAGCGCCTGAATTTACAAGTTTCGAGCCAGTTGGGACAAGTCAAATGGTAAATGAACTTACTGGAGCTTTTACATACAATATTCCTATTATTACGATTCCTGGTCCTGATGGGGGGTCGTATAGTATGTCTTTATCCTATCATTCTGGTATTTCTCCTGAGCAGGATGCTTCTTGGGTGGGTTATGGTTGGACACTAAACCCAGGTGCAATAAACCGGACAAAGCAGGGTTTCCCTGATGATTACAAATCCGTTGTTTCAGAAAGATTTAATAAAATAAAGCCTATTTATACAACAGGAATGGGTTTTAATGTGAAAACCGAAGTTTTTAGTAAAGATAAAGAGAGAAGAGATAGTTCTTCTTCAAGCGGTGAGAATGCAGGAAAGTTAATGGTCTTCTTTAAAAAAATGATCGCAATTTTTATGAATTCTGGTGCACAGGTGTATAATAATGATAAAAAGCCAGATAATGATGATCCTATTAAACCTAGTTTTAGTGTGAGTTTTGGGCAAAATGTTAGATATAATTCGGTCAATGGTTATGCCGTTTCAAATTCTCTTGGAGGTAGTGGTTTAGGGATGGCAAGCGTTGGTTTAAATATATCTGGAGGTGATTATACTATGGATTATAGTATAAATCCTATGGACTTAATTAGAAGGGCATCAGTAAGAAATAAAGAGGAAAAACAAAAAATATTCTTTTTATTTGGATCTGAATTCCCAGCTTTGTCAAAATTGAATGGTGCTGAATTTAACTACGAATACCTATCAGAGAAACAAGGTTTGCCCAACACAACATTTTCGACTGCAACATATAATGTCCCTGCATTCAATTATTCAATACCAAGAAACATTTCCAGAAGAACTCGAATACATGTTTCAGGTGAAGTAAATTATAGTTTACAAGTAGGAACCCAACTAGGGATAGATGGTTCAATGCAGATTGATATGCCAATACCAAAGACATTTGTTAATGAACATGGGTTTTGTTACCCTGTAAATGTAAATGATTCAGCTGCATTGACAAAAGATGAAATTGAAACACCATCTGTTGAGAATGATTATCGAATTGATAATGCATCTACATTCAATAAGCATGATAAGAATATTGGTATTCCTCTGGCAAATTATGATGTTTTTAATGTTTCTGGTCAGAGTACTTTTGGAGGGTTTCGTTTTCATCTCCCTAAGTCAGGTATGTATAACCCATATCCTATAAAGAGCACTTCTATACCAAAATATCTTGGAATTGAAGGAGGTATAGGAGCAACTTGGCAAGTTGGTGTAGGGGTTGGTATTGGAAGCCAAATAGATAAAGTTGAAAGTTGGGATAATGTTTCAGATGGACAAATTTCTGATTATTTATTTGACGAGACACAGGCTTTCCCACAATTCATTAACGATCCTGCTAGTCTTCTTAAGTATAAAAATGGTGATTTGATGATTGATCAAGGTTTAAGAAGGTTTGAAGTGACAGATATTGAAAATAGATCCGTTTTAAATACAGCTGATAATGCTCAAAGTGCAAAGATAGAGTATAGTACATTTAATACAGGTCAGGAATATCTGGACAAGGGTGTTGTTGTATCATCCCCGCAGAGTGCAACAGGATCAGTGTCAACGAATTCATTTGCTCAGTTTGCAATGACAAACTCGAGCGGCGAAAAAGCATATTATGGGTTGCCAGTTTGGACATATGATGAAACCGAATTGACGGTTGGAGTTGTAAATTATGATGATGTTGAAGGTCTTAGTTTTAAAAGAGACTGTGGTGAAAATCAATCGATAGTTTATCAGCCTGTTAATGTTGATGATCCAATGCAAAATTTAACAGCAGTAGGTCGAAAATCTTATGGGATTTATGCCAATCAGTTTTTATTAACAAAAATTGAGAAAGCAAATTATATAGATGTCAATAATAATAAAATAACAGATACTGCAGATTTGGGTGGATGGACAAGGTTTGGATATAGAAGAATTTGTGATGCGTTTAGATATCGGTTCCCTTATACTGGATTAAATTATGATAGGGGTAGCATGGTTGATCTATATGATCAAACGGGGAGTTTTTCTTCAGGGAAAACTGAAAAGTATTATTTGCAATATGTTGAAACGAAAAGTCATATTGGTTTTTTTGTTACAAATAAAACCATGTTAGATGAGAATTCAGAACAGGGATATACACTTAGAGAAAAGATTGATAGTGTAACCAATTGTGAAATTTCAGAAAATGAATGGGATAACTTAGAAAACTATTTGAATGGTAGTAATAATCCCCGGTATGATGGGTTTGATGCTGCTGCTATTCCTGAGGAAGGCTATGATCCAGCAGCAAATTCATCGGCAGCAAGAGGAGAGAATGAGGCTGAGTATTTAGAGAAAATTGTTCTTTTTTCAAAAAATGATTTTTCAAAACCTTTGCAAACCGTGTATTTTGAATATGATTATGAACTGTGTCAAAACGCCCCAAGTAATTCTGGAATTGACGCAGATCAAAAAGGTAAATTGACATTAAAAAGAGTTTGGACAGAAAATGGGAATGTGAAAAATGAGAAAATCACTCCTTACGAGTTTGATTATGAGTATTTTCGGGATTATCCAAACCATATTCTGTCTAGATATGGAAATGAGATTGTGCCAAGTGATAATTTAGTAGAAAATCCTGAATATTCTAATAAAGCCTCTGATCCATGGGGCAATTACAGGTGGAATGGTTCTTTTAATGTGATAAACATGTTTCCTTGGTTAAAGCAGAATGCTGGAAATGAAACTTTTGATCCTGCAGCTTGGCATTTAAAAAGAATTGTAACTCCAACAGGAGGTGAAATACATGTGCAATATGAACAAAACTCTTATACTCACGTGCAAAATAGACCTGCAATGTCTATGGTGAGTTTAAAGCTGATTGATCAAAATGGTGTTGACATATCTTACAAAAAAGAAGATGGATATAAGTACTACGTTAATACGCTGGATGTCAGTCTTTTTACACCAGAAGAAAAAGAAGCATATTGTGATAAATTGTATAATTATTTTGTCATTGGTGATGAACCATTATATTTCAAAATGCTGTTTGCTTATCATGACAATGTAAATAATTTGGACAATGATTTAAATCTGGAATCATCTGATTTTATTGATGGATATGTTGATGTAGATACTGTAGGGATTGATTCGAATGGTATATTCTTTGAACTTGGAAGTAAAAATAAGGATAGATTTACCCCAAGATGGACAGCATATCGTAAGTTGTTAACAGAGGGTAGATTTAACCTTGGGAAAGGTACTGAATCAATTGATAACGGATATACTTCTTTTAATAAAGTAGAGAACGACCAAGAAGTTTATGAGAAGGTTTATCAAATAGATGGAGACGATTGGATGATGATGTCAGATCCAGATAATGCGTTGAGTCAAGCAATTACATCACAAATTTGGTCTGAAACTTTTGTTCTGCTGGGTAATTGGATGGCTGGAAAGATACGAAATTATGGTAAGAAAAAAGTGTGCAAAAAGTATAGTGAAGAGCATTCTTATTTCCGTTTACCAGTCCCTGATGAAAAAATTGGAGGAGGTGTCAGAGTTAAAAGGTTATTGACATATAATCCAGGATTTGAAGAAGAGTCTTTTAAGGATGCCATGCTTTTTGGGAAGGTCTTTCATTATGTCCAGAAAGATGGTAAGACAAGTAGTGGGGTTGCACTCAATGAGCCAGCTGGTTTAGAACATGAGTCTGCGTTAAGGAGAATTATCAAACCCAAGACACAGGGAGCATTGAATAATCTTCTAAGAGGAGATAATTACAAACAGTTTGAGGCACCTCTTGCTAGTTCACTTTATCCTGGAGCAGTCATATATTATTCAAGAATTTTAATAGAAAATTTGAATAATGGAAAGTCTTCTCCAGGCTTTGTTGTAAAGGAATTTACCACGCCTAAAGAAATACCTAGTATTATCAGATCTTATAATGAGTTGGATCCAAAATCTATAAGGATGACAATACCAGCAGGTCCAATTACTATAGCTATAAATAATTTTTATTTAACGCAATCTTATAAAATATATAACAATGCCGACTTACTTGGGAAACCAGTCTCTGAAACAGTCTATCCCGGCACATATATTCCAGAATTATTTGGTATGCTAGAGAATGCATTCGTTTCAAGAACTACTTACAAGTATACTGAGCTTTCTGATCCAATTGAGACAATAGGTTATTCCTCAGAGACTGGTTCTTTTAACAAGGGAGATCATTATGCGGGTTATGAAGAGAGTTTGACAATGTTTAGCTCAAAAGTTAGCAGTGTTTCGAATGAGTTAAACTTTGAGGTCGATTTGAATTGCAATAATCCTGCAATTACAATAGGTATTGGTTTTGGCTTCTCAAGTTCAAATAGTGTGTTGGCTCAATATAGTACAGCAAAGGAAATTCGACGTAAATCATTTCTTAGTGAAACAATTTCAGAATCTAATGGAATCGTTCAGCGCAATGAAGTTTTAGCATACGATAAAATTACTGGTAATCCTATTCTCACAAGAGTTTTTGATGGGTTTATGTATAGCGAAAAATATGGCAATGTTGAGCAAACCATGAACACTAAAGAAACAGGAGAAAATCATTCCGGTTGGTTGTATTCAGTAAATCTGCCAGCTTATTGGTTTTATCATGTATTAGGACCTGTGTTTGAGAATAGTCAGAATTCAAATAGGTTAGATGAATCTGCTTTTAGTTTAGTTTCTTATGGTAAAAATAAGCTTTATGATTTCCTTCAAGAAACAGTAACAGAAGTTTCAAATTTTGAAAATGTTGTTTCCGCATCAGCCACTGTTTATAAAAATGACTGGGAAGGGCTTTCAGGAGATTACTTGCCTTTAACTTCATATACTTCAAAAGCTGAGGTGTCAAGTTCAAATTCTGACACTGCGGCATTATATAATGGAGGTTTAATACCATCTCTGCCAATGTTCTCAGCTTTTCATGCTAACGATTATGAGTATAATTTTGGACATTGGATTACTGCTAATATGATTGAGAAATATTCTCAAGATTGGAAGCCGGTGGAAACTAGAAATATCCTTGGACTTATTAATTCAGTTAAGTTTAACGCGTATTTTGAACAACCGGAATTAGTTGCTCAGAATTCATCAATTGATGCTAGTGGATTTATTCATTATGAGACTTCTTCTGGTGCATTTATTGAGGAAAATATTTCGCACACAGGTAATCGGTCATTAATTTGTACTCCTACCGGAACACAAAATATTACCAGTATTTATTTGAATCCTTTAGAAATGGAGGAAGGTTTGATTGTGAAATTCTGGGCGAAACCCAAAAGAAATGAAGATACAGGTTTGTTAAATGAGAATGTTAGTGCTAATTTATCGTGTGGGCCTCAAACTGTTAATGCAGAAAAAGTTGCACAGGTTGGTGAGTGGTATTTATTTCAAGCTTCATTTCTTCAGATAAATGAGCTTTCAGAAGGAAGTTATCAACTATCTCTTCAATTTAATAATCTTGATAATAATGACAATGTATGGTTGGACGATTTTTCTTATCGACCCTTAAATTCAGCAGTGGGCTGCTATGTTTATGACACAGATAATAAACTATTGGCAGAGTTTGGTGATCAACATTTTGCAACAGTATATCAATATGATAGTGAAAATAACCTTATGAGAAAATGTGTTGAAACGGAAAAAGGGTTAAAGACACTAATGGAACAGCATGTTAATGTAATTAAAACTGATCGATAATGAAGAGTTGGGTCTCCATATTTCTTTTTATGTTTTTTACAGTTCATGTTTCTGCACAGAATCATGAAATGAAAAAATACCTTTTAGATGTTGAGCAAAGTACTTTAGGGCTAGAAGTTGACAATGATGTTGTTTTTCTACAGTACAGAGTAGAAGTTCTTTCAGATTCAGGCGATAGAAATGTCCAAAAGAGTACCATTGTAAAAAGCGGTGATATGGTTGAAGTGCATTCAAAAAATACTCATATGTATAAAGATCCAGAAACTATTGTTGTTATAATGCATGATCAGAAACAAATCATTATTATTCCTTTTAGTGATGAAATGTCAGAAACTTTGGATGCTGAATTGTATAATCAACAAAAGGACTCACTATTGTCACATTGTCAGGTGGTAAGCGTTGATGAGAAAGACAGTGAAAGGAAAATAGTATTGAAAATGCCATATGGGTGTATGGATGGTATTTATATAAAGAACATGGCATATTCAATAAATACAGAAAATGATCAATTAAATGCAATAGTTACTACCTATTTCCCGGGTTATAAATATGTAATGATGAAGACAGTTGTCGAGAAGTTTAAACGTTTTGGTCGTTATCCATTTAAGAATAATGCATTGAGTTATATATTTAATAAAAATAATGTTTTGAAGAATGAATATTCTAATTACACAGTCAATGATAACAGATAAGTATATAAAGATGAAAAAGTTATTAATGTCAATTGTATTATTATTTATAATAGTGCAAGTAAAATCTCAGAATCAGGATCCATCAATATATAGTGACACTTCTTTGACTCAAGGATATTCACATATTCTTTCTGGAGTTGATACAGTAGATCTTGTTAATTCGACTTTTTCCTCAAATACAAGGTATAATCTTCAGGAATCAGAAGTGTATTTAACATTAAATGCAGGAGATAATTTTTTTAATTACGAATCTGGTGTGTTTGAACTTGAGCTTTCGGTTACGCTTCGGTATTATGATCAAAATGAAAATCAAGTTGGAATTTCTAATATTAGAAATATTTTAATTGATGAAAATCAACCTTTACAGACTTTGATTTTTGATGCTGAGATGCCAATAAATAGTGGTGCTACAGAAGTTCAAGTGGATTATAATGTAACAACTCCAATCAATGAAGCATCTGTTCCTGCATTGTATATGGATTATATCTCAAGTCATTTAGAATTAGAATTGTCTTCTTTGACAAAATATGCAATTGATGTACGAGAACCAGAGAACCTGATATTACATCCGTCTCTACAAATAACATCATTGAGTGATGTAGATCAATCTCGTTACGTTAACTTTAATTGGGATGTACTAACAGGATATGGTGATTATCCTTCATATGAACTACAAATTTTAAAACTTGAGAATACTTCGCCTTCATCTTTGGAAAACGAGGACGAGATAATTGCAAGAGTAGATTGGAGTAAGGCCTTTTCCATGTTTTTAGACTCCCCTGAAAAACAAATTCAGTTGGCGGTAGTTCAGGGTGATGGGGTTTATCTATGGCGAGTCCGTCCAATTGGAAATTATTACTCAGGTTCAATAGGAAATAGTCAGAATTATGGTAAGTGGTCTGCTAGTCCTGAAGTTAATGATACTTTATTTATTTCATTGTCAAATCTACCTTACTATGCGTTTTATCTTTCTGATCTTGATAATAATAAAAATTGGGTGTATGAGAGAGTGATTGCAGAAGGAGGACAAGATGGGGAGTCCGTAAAGTATAGTGAATCAATTAACTATGTAGATTATTTAAATTACCCCAGACAATCTCAGTCGCGTGTTATAACTGAAGATGGTGTATCTTATGTTATGCTGAGTCAAAGCATTCCAGATTATACCGGAAGGAATGCTTGGGTGTCATTACCTGAACCAACTACCAGTACAAAACTTGAAGGGTATAATGATTTAGTTGTTAAAAAAGAAGGAACAAATCAGCTTTACACAACTGAACATTATGATGAAGATTCAAATATAAGGAATCCTGAAAGAGTTGAGACAGAAAGTTCTTATTACACAAATAATAATCCAGATGATCGAATCCCTTCTGCTGATGGATATTCATATGTTAGAACAATTTATGCTACTGATGGAACAATGCGTGTGGTAGAACAATCTCTTCCAGGAAAAACTCATGCGATTAGTGATGATAATACATCGGATTCAGGAGGAAATAAAACAAGAAAATTCTATTTGTCATCAGCTGCAGATGATGAGTTGATAAGAATTTTTGGAGAAGAAGCTCCTTTAGGGGAGTCTGTTTTGAAACAATTGTCTCAGGATGAAAACGGACTTGTTTCTGTTGAATATGTTTCGAAAGAGGGAAACATAATTGCAACAGCTCTTTACTCGAATAATACAAATAATCTTCTCGAGATATCGACAGAAAACAATCAGTTTAATGTGACTAATAGTACAAGACAAAATAGTCTGAATAAAGGTTTTGTAAGTTCGAAAAGAATTGCTGTTACAGATACAACTACTTTTACATTGACATATTTTGCTAGGGGGTTTCAGGAATCTTCTGCATGTGTTGACGTTACAGTGGTTGGCGACTTCAGGTTGAGTTTTTCCATTTATAATAGCCAGAGTCAAGAGTTTTTTATTTCAAACGATATTCTTCTGCCGGAAATAAACTCAGAAATCGATTATGCGGATCAGCTTGTTTCTTGGATAACTCTGGAAGGACCAGCTGTATTGAATGCAACCGGAAAGGTAGTTACTTTGCCGCCTGGAGAGTATGTGTTTTCCAAAACGCTAGAGCCAATATTAAACCCTCAGGATTTGTTAGCATATCAGGATTCTGTTTCGGAGATAGTTGTTGCTATAACAGATCTGCTGCATATGGTTGAGTATGCAGAGGGAGTAACACATGATGAGTTAGTTCAAAAACTTGAATTGCTAAGTTCATATTTTGAATCGCCAAGAAATGACGCGGGGATTGTCTCTTTATTAGGATTGTCTCAAGGCGTTCCTTCTGATTTTACGTTTAATTATAATTCCTCTACATCAGAAATGGGTATGGGCTTAGATTGTTGTCAGGATGCAAATGCAACAATACCATCTGATGATTTTTGTCCCTTCTGTGATGATGCTGAATTGATACGGGAGTCGACGAATTCTTATGAACAAAAGTTTAATGATATGTATGAATTGGTTTATTCAGAAATGATAATGCCATTATATGATACGCTATCAAATCTGAGTTCTTTTTCATACCACGATGTAATGCCTGGTTTTACTTATGAAAAGTTGGGCTTTATGCTTGCGAATATGCTATTGTCTAAGTATTATACAGGTTTTTCAAAACAATACAATGGGACATGGTATAAGGCAATTACAAATGTTAATGGAGAGCTTATCTTTGCAAATCAAATAGGAGATGAATTAGAGCCATTCCCAGAAAATTGGGATGTAAATAATAGTGAAAGTGATTTAACTCCTGTAACAGAAAATCTAAGTTATAATTATAATCCAGAAGAAGTTAATAAGTGTTGGCTTGGTACACTTTCAGCAATATCGCATGTCGAAGGTGGTGCTGAAGAGGATGTTAATATAATGGACAGTTACAATGAAGGTACTAATGGCGATAATTCAGAAGATCTTTTTGATGACCAAAATGAAGCAATGGGCTGGTTAGTAGGTGTTATGCTTTCTCGAAAAATGAGAAAATATAATGATTCTGATGAGGGGCTAGTTGAAAAAGAGGAGTTAGATAACTTGGTCAATGTCCCAAATATGTTTATGAACTGTGTAGGGTACCAATTTGCGGATATCATTGATGATGATATGATATCAACAGGGAATCCTCCTGCAGATTATGATGATTTTGAATCATATACTATTCCAGTATCGTGCAATTCTCTTCAGTCTGTGAATTACAGTATTCCTTCATTTGGCATTATTGATAATAGTGAATTTGTTAATAGTAGCTCCTCGTTTTTCGAAGATAGTATCCCAGTTATAATTAGTGATGATCCTGGTGGGTTTTGGGCATATCTATTTCCTGATAGTATAGATCAAGAAATGGTGAGAGAATTGTGCTTTCCATATATCTTTAAAACTGAGTGGATGTTTAAATATTTTGCATTCAATATGCTTAATGAAGCTAATATGGTAGATACGATTGGGGAATTTCGGACACATGGTGATATTGAACATTTGAATTGTTATGATACTAGTTATAATGTTCCTGGTATTGGTGATTTAGAGCCTTGTTTTTGCCAATGTAATATGGAACATGAAAATTGGGATTATATCAAAAGATATAGTTTTTATGAGCAGATTAAAGGAGCTCCTTTGTTTGATGAAAATGAGATGGATATTACTGCAGATAGTTTAGTTCAAACATGTCCTAGTATAAATGATTTAGAACAGATGGTTGATGACAGGCTAGATTATGTGAGAAGTATCTGTGAAGAACGAGAACCTGAGTTTAAAGAAGCAATCGGAAATGCATTATATGAAGCTTGTTATACAATTGAAGAATGTGCTGATGCTGCAAATTATGTGGTAAGTATTGAACAATTGAATATGCTTACAACAAATGCCGTAAATACTTGTATTGCAATTGTTGATTCCATAGCAGATAAACCTGAATATGATGTGCTTGATCCATCATTTTATCCTTCTTGTGAGCTGGAAACATGTGCTTTTGTAAAAAGTAATGGTGATATAGAGCCTTATGCAAATCCAACAGTTACCTTGTTTCAGGAATGTGATGAAATAAAACTTCATAGGATAGAAACATGGAATTTTATACCGTTTTTCCAGAGCCAGTGCTCTTCTCCTGTTAATCATACCTATGATGGCTCTGAATGTAATATAGATTATGAATATTCAAATGTAATTCATGTAAGTAATAATTAATAAAATCAATATGAAACGAATTGTTTTAGCTTTAGTTTTTACTGTTTTAATCAGTAGTTGTTTGTTAGCCCAAAGTGTTAATGGTGTTTATATTGGACCTGATAACAGTACGCCTGATCAATCTGCAATGTTAGAAATAGAATCAGGGAGTAAAGGCCTATTAATCCCAAGAATGAGTTACACGGCAATGACAAATATGTCGAATCCAGCAGAAGGGTTGTTGGTTGTGGTAAATCAGCTTGATGCAGGGCAGGAGGCTTCTTTAAAAGGAATCTATATATATACTGCAGAAAATGTCTGGAAACAATTAAACATTGGGGTTTCATTATGGGAACAGGTTAATAATGGAATTTCATATCTGTCTGAGGATCCTAGTGCAATGAATGTTGGTGTGAATACCAACAACCCTGGCGAGAATTTGGATGTTAATGGTGTTATTCAAGTGCAGGGAGTTCTTGGAGATGATGTCGTTGAAAATACCCTTGGGAATCAACAAATGGAAGTACCAGCAAGAATTAGCTTTAATGCATTTGAAAATTGCAATATAAATACTGAAGATGATTGGACAAGTTTTCCTGCTGGATTACTTGAGTATAAGTTCTGGATAGCAGCAGACCCGTTAACTTCATATTGTGTGAAACCAACTCCATTATTCCATTTTAACAGACCGGTTATTATGAAATCAAACTGGATGATGATTGATGCAACAACTCACGATGGACTTTATGATTTTAATACACATAGTGAATTTATAGCATATTCACGTTCTTCATCTCCTACATTGACTTTTAGATATTCGGATTGTATCTCTGGTCAACATGATGATCAGGGAAAATTATCATGGAGACCTGGTTATAGTGATAATATGCATATGTATTGTGTTATTGGCGGTTTTTATTTTGATGACAACATTTTTGTCAATGGAATGTACATGTCTTCCGATTCTACACTAAAAAAGAACATTACACCGCTTGGTAAATGCTTGGATAATATTACAAATCTAAATGCGGTAACCTATCAATGGGAAAATGACTCGATTGATGGTGGAATTACTCATATGGGTTTAATTGCTCAGGATGTTGAACAGTTATTCCCTGAAGCAGTCGTTATGACAGCAGATTCAACTTTGGCTATTGATTATCAAAGCATGGTTGCTCCTTTGATTGAAGCAATAAAAGAGCAACAGGTAATGATAGACACTTTAGAGAATACCGTAAATGATCTCAATCAACGATTAAAAGATTTAGAAGGGAGATAAGATGAACAAGCTAAGTCGCCGTATATTTGTATTATTGTTCATATTATTAGTGAGCATATCCTTGTATTCACAGGACCGAACAGAGCAATGTTGTCCTGAGTTTTATGGTATGACAATGATAAGTCCTATAGAAGGTTTATCGACGAGTTATTCTTTTGAGCTCAGTGTTGAATTTGGGGAAGAAGGCGGAGGCAGTTGGAGTTGCCTGGATGGGAAGTCTTATGTAGATTCAGTCCATTGGGATTTTGGAGATGGTAGTGCTTTAACTGATACAACAAACGATGTAGAACATGCTTACACATTAAATGGAGCAAGTTGTAATAGTTATGATGTTTTAATGACATTGTATTATTCAACCTCCTTAAACAGCTTGTATTATTGCGAGCAATTATTTACGATTTATGTAAGTGACGGGACCAATAGTGATTACGATATAAACCTTACCCCAGGCACATGTGGAGATGTGAGTGTTGATTATACCGCATTGAATGGAGTTCCAATAGAAGACCCGGTATGGAGCATGGGAGATGGGAGCACATATAGCGTTTCGAGCGTTCAACACCAATTCAGTAGCCCAGGTACTTATGCCATCACCCTGTTTAGTAGTTCGTTGACCAATGGTATTTGTCCGATAACAACGAGTTACACCTTTGAAGGCGGTTCACAAGTAAGTTTTGACTGTGAGAGTGGCGACTGTAGCAATGAGATAAATTGCCACATACACAATTATAATCCCTTGGTTAGTTATCAGTGGTCATTTTCTGGAGTTTTGTATAATCAGGTAACAAGTCCAGATGTCACCTATGTTTTTGCAGAAGGCGGAGACCAGACAGTTGAGTTAACCTCAGAGGACACGTGTATTGCGAGTCAAAGCATGTCCTATACCATTGGAAACTATCCTGCATATTTTGAGAGTTTTACTAGTTATTGTGAGGGCGATGTTTTAAGCATAAGTGAATTACCGCCCATTGGTAGTTATGAATGGGAAATCACCTACTTAGGTAATAATACGACAACATCACTTACCGGCCCAAGTCCGAGTTATGTTTTCACCCAATCGGGTAACTATGAGATAGAATTATCCTACACCAGTAATACAGGCTGTGAAGACAGCTATATGGAGGAAGTTACCGTTCACCCACAGGTTAGTATTCCGTCCAGTTTGCCTGTTAATATAGGCTGTTCGAATAGCCTTGGGCTTGATCTTGTTTTAGAGACAGGCGAAGAAGCCACGGTAAACTGGGGTGATGGGAGCTTGGAAGAGACATTTACCAGTAGTGATTCAGTGACACACAGCTATTTAGCAATAGGTAATTATACAATAACAGTATCTTATAGCAATGCTTACTGTAGTCAGGAGATAAGCGAGGTAATATATTTGCCACATACCCCTTCTGCGAATATCATTAGTGCCACAGATGGATTGTGTGCTGGCGAAGATTTGACCCTTTATTTAGAGCTTGTCAATCAGGGTTCATATCAAGTCAATACCGTAAATTGGTACAGAGGCAATAGTTTGCAGGGTACCGGAGAGAGTTTAATGGTTAGTCAAGGCGGGAATTACCGTGTAGAAGTTGAGCTGGGAAATGCCTCGAGTTGTATTTTGGAGTTGGAAAGCCATCGTTTGATACAGGAATATCCTATACCAGAGCCTGGCAGTATAACTATCAATCCCTCAAGTTGCACCGGAGTATCTAATGCGAGTATAGAGCTAAGCGGTTTTAGTCAACAAGTGATCAATTTTGGGTATTTTGTTGATGGCATCGCCCCTCAATATAGCAGTAGCTACACGTTAGAAAATCTGAGCAGTGGCATGTTTTTGTTGGAACTAAGCAATGAAGGTTGTACTTACAGTGAAGTACTGGAAATCCCGGATCTAAGTCCTGAGATTACCAGTAGCAGTACTCCGGCAGCATGTGATGGAACCCCCGGGTTTGCTAGTGTGCAACTCAGTAGTGGAGGTCCTTATTTGTTTGATTGGTATAATTTGAATGACCCAGGCACAAACCTATCCCAAACCAATAGCCTTAGTGCCGGTAATGGAACCTATGGAGTTTTTATTACAGATCAGCAAACCGGATGTCAGTACGAAGAAATCGTACAGATTACAGGTAGTATTTTATTGGCAAGTATGCAAGAGAATGATTATTCCACCTGTCCGGGAGTAAGTATTCCTGTAGAAGTATCAGCCAGTTTGAATGGATCAAGTACAAATTTGCTTTATGCTTGGTATGCATACGATTCTAGCGAGAGCTTATGGAATACAATTCAGGGCAGCAGTAACATCAATAATCTGAGTCCCGGAGAATATTATGTGGGAGTAAGCAATGGTAACTGTCAAAAAGACGTGTATTTTGAAATAGACAGTCTTGAGCCAATCGAATTAAGTTTTGTCATTGATAGTGCGAACTGTCCCGGAGACCAAGGGAGCATACAGGTTCAGGCCACAGGAGGAGATGGATATTACACTTATGCATGGAATGATGTTGACAACACCAGCACATCAGAATTAGTAGCTACCGCCGATGGATTGCCCTATCAGGTGAGCGTAACAGACATGTCCGGCTGTAGTGCAACAGGAAGCGATAGCATCCCGAGTTTAACAGGGAGTCTGCCTGAATTGATCAGTGTTACCAATCATGGTTGCTGGCTAGAGGTGGCAGTTAGTGGCGATAATCCCGAGTTTAGTATGCAGTGGTATTTTGCAGAAGAACAATATGTGTATGCAAGCAATGAAGATACCTTAATGTTCCCTGAAGTTACCGATACGATAGAAGTTTACACACAGGTTCACAGCCATACCGGAGGCAACCTGATGGAGACCGGAAGTAGTTTCATACAAAACAGTGGCGATTATCAATACATGCTGACCGATGCCAATGGATGTAGTACCAATGGGGAATATACTTTAAGTCCGGTAAGTGAGACCCTGACATTAAGCTTTGATTTTGTATGGAGTCGAGTTTCACAGGATACCGTAGAAGAGGAAGAGCCAATGGACCCAGCATACCTTGAAGGGCTTTATTTGGCACAGAGTCTGATTCATCAGCAAATGGATGAGTGCATGTCAAACCAACAAGAGAATGTTCAGCAGACATACCTTGAGAACTATCAGAGCCTTGATAATTTTAGTGATGAGTTTGGAGTCATTTACCAGCAACAAGAACAGCAGTACACCTTGTATTATTATGACCGAGCTGGTCGTCTGACAAAAACAGTACCACCTGAAGGAGTCGATTTGCTAACGCAGGAAGAAATAGATTCGGTAAAACTGTACAGAAAAGACATAACACTTGATGGCTCTTCCCCATGCATGCCAGATCATTTGCTACAGACAGAATACACCTACAACAGTTTAGGACAGTTGATAGAGCAATACAGCATTGATCAGGACACAACCCGCTTTGTATATGACAGAGAACAGCGATTACGATTCTCACAAAACGGAAATCAGCGAGAGGAAGATCGTTTTAGCTATACAAAATATGACAATTTAGGACGAGTCATAGAAAGTGGAGAAGCCGAAGATGAGGATTTGAGTTTTGCTGACAGTTATCATCTGTTGGCAGATGATGAAACCTATCCCGATGATACTTACACCAAAACCTATTTGAGTTATACCGTTTACACAGAACCATCAGATGTCACTTATTATGGCGAGCCACAAGAATTTTTAACCAACAGGGTAAGTTATATCGTCAATGACAATGATGGCGATTTAAGTACAGAAGATGATCAGATCACGAATTATTACAGTTACGATGTACATGGTAATGTCAAATGGATGGTTAATGAATTACCAATCATAGGCAAGCAATACATACGTTATGAGTATGAGTTGATCAGCGGAAATGTACTACAGGTGTATTACAATGAACATGGCGGAGATGCATTCCATCATCGCTATCATTACGATGGCAGCAACCGAATAACCAGTGTTGAAACCAGTAAGGATGGAAAAGTCTGGGATGAAGACGCTACCTACGAGTATTACAAACATGGACCATTGGCAAATAAAACACTGGGACAATACAATGTTCAGGGCATTGATTATGTGTACACGATTCACGGTTGGTTAAAAACCATGAATAATCCATTGTCAGAGATGGATGATGGCTCAGGACTTGTGTTTGATCCAGGTGCAGATGGCACTGTTAACAGTGGTACTGCCAGAGATGTCTTTGGGATGAACCTTGGATATTACGATGGAGACTTTACCCGAAGTGGAACCGTTCAGGAATACCTTTCAGACCTTTATGATGAAAATACAACAGGGAATCATGATCTTTACAATGGGAACATCTCCAACTGGACACACAGTCGCTATAGTTCCGATAATGCTACCGATCCCTATATTGCCTCACAAACAGGGGTTTATCGCTATGACTTATTGCAACGCATAAAGCAGGCAAGTTATGTACAAGAAAATGGCACCGGCTGGGTCTCGGGAGATGCATACACCAGTCGTTATGCTTATGACCGTAATGGAAATCTAAACAAGCTTGTTCGTTTTGACAGTGAAGGCACACAGATGGATAGCCTGATATATGGATACGATGGACAGGAGAATGGTTTGTCATACGATAATAGTTTGCAAAAACATAGTAATCGCTTAAGAAGCGTACAAGAACTTTCAAATACATCAAGCAATGGAACCCACGGCGATTTGTTCGATGATCACAGCTATGAATACGACTCCATTGGGAATATGATTAGAAGCTATTCTTGGGAGAAATCCAATTTCATTAGTGGACAAACCGATTATCTGATGCGTCATGACATAGAATGGAATCCAACGGGAAAAATAAAGAAAGTGAGTGTTGCCTATGAAACAACACCGGGGGGCAATAATTTTCAGCTAGTTCGTGAAATGGAATACCTCTATGATGCGATGGGTAATCGAGTTGTTAAGAAAGTGAAAGAGGACCAGGACCACAATGGAATATTTGAACCCTATGAAGAGAAAATTGATTATTATTCGCGAGATGCCCAAGGCAATTTGATGAGTTTGTACAGCCTGTATAAGGAAGAGAGCCCAACAAGTATGGATAGCCTTATTTGTAGTTTGGTACTTGAAGAGCAGCCACTGTATGGTAGCAGTAGAGAAGGAGTAAAACAGGATTCAGTGCTACTAGGAGAAATACAGGTTGCCAATGGTGAAGCTCCGATTTTTACCAGTTCTGAAGAAAGCATGCAATACCGAAGTTCATACAGTAATATGCTAACTGCGAGTTTGGTATTACCCGATAGTGACTTGGCAAATCTAATCAGCAGTAAAATTCATTGGATTAATCATAATCCGGAAAGCGACACCTATAGCAGTGATTCATTGGCAGGAGACATGGCAGCCATTGTTGATGAGAGTTTTGCAGTAGCTGAAAACTTGAATGGCGAACTACAGTTCTATGTGGTACTTGCAGAAAGTTATATGGGACATCCAAACCGCATGTTGATTTTTGATCGCTATGGAAAACTAATGAAGGGAAGCATGACATCATTGCCAGTGAATACCGATTGCAAGCCAATCATACTAAAACTTCCATTGGTAAACCGTTGGGCCGTTGTACATAAAAACCAATTCAATCAGTTAGCATATCATATTGTTGATATGGATAGTTTGGGATACCAGGGAGTAATGAACAGTGGGGAAATGATACTTGCCAATCAGGCAATAGGTATTCCATACGCAGGCTATCCTGGTCATCATTTTGCAGGTTTTGAAGATCATCAAAACTACCGCAGTTTACTGTACTACACATGGCATGAACCACTTCCCGGTAGTAGTGAGGAATACCGAACTCACATCATGTGCAGCGAGTTTTCATCAATTATCGGATTATCTCCATCTACCCATGAGTTAGAGAGCTTAGATGCTTGTGGTTATCAGGGAGGCGGCGAATTGCAACTCTCACCCGATGCGAGAGAACTGGCATATTATCATCATAAAAAGTTCATCTCAGGCTTTAAACACCGACAGTCTTATCTTCATGTAATGAACCTGTCAACTGACAGAATAAGTTTGCAGGAAGTAAGCAATACCTATGCTTGCGATACCCTTTACGGAAACTATGGAGATGGCATGTTTACCTACAGCAATCGTGAAGATGAAATCATTTTTGGCGAACAGCCGGTTGTAAAAAGATTTGTAGATGATACAGTAAATACCTATCTTAGTAAAATGGAATTGGTCACACCAGAAGGAATCATAACAGATCTTGTCACCGGCGGCATAGTTTACGGAGAGTTTTTCCGTGGGCTTGATGGTAAAGTTTACCTAAGTCAAAATCAGGTGCAGGGAAGTGATGACAATGCCTGGTTGTATCAATTTGCAGAAAACATAAGTCCCAACAGCTATACGCAAAACATATTACCGCTATATGGCAGTAGCAACAGCAGCATGTTAGAGGGCGGTTTTCCGTCACAAGTTGTAAAATGCTATGGCAGTGCAAGTAGCACGAATAACACTTATAGTCGTAAACTCGGACAGAAACGCTATGAGCTCTCTGATCACTTAGGCAATGTGCGAGTTGTTATCAGCGACTACCGCTTTTTATCCGATGAAAATAACGATGACTTATACGACCTAAACGACATGCTACATGCCGATGTCATTATGGCAAACGACTATTACCCCTTCGGAATGATATCCAGATCTGTTAACCCTAACAGGGAGTACCGTTTTGGCTTCGGCGGGCAAGAAAAGGACGATGAAATAACTGGTAACTCTGGAACACATTACACCGCTGCGTTTTGGGAGTATGATACAAGGATTGGCAGACGTTGGAATGTTGATCCGGTAATTA
>JAQICC010000003.1 GCA_027858735.1 Salinivirgaceae bacterium | reverse complement strand
GCAGTATACTAGTATATTCGAGGATTTGGATTTTGAGCGACAACAGCCTGCCCCGATTATTTCGGGGAAGAAGTTGGACTTTATAGACAAACTCTAATTAAATGTTTATATCAATATACATTCATAAATGGAACAATTATTGCTATTCAAACTTACTCAAAAGCTAATGAAATAAAGCAAAGCCGAGTTAGCGATTATTTAAAAGATAATGTATAGGAGTCATAAACGTGAAGTCCCCACTATAATTGAAAGACTATAAATCAAAATAAATCATACTATTGTGTTGAAATACAAAACATTAAAAATATTTTATTCCTATGAATTAAATGCCTATTTTTGCCTGAAATTGAAAGGGAGTTGTATTGAAATCAACTGAAAAAACATACCAATTAGTAGCGAAAACCATTCAGGGTTTAGAGCATGTGTTGGCAGAAGAGTTAGAAGCTTTAGGAGCAAAAAATATTGAAGAGCAAAATAGAGCGGTTTTATTCGATGGCGACAGAGCCATGTTGTATAGGGCAAATTACCATTGCAGAACAGCTATTAGCATATTAAAACCAATTGCCGAATTTACAGCCAATAACGAAGATGAATTGTATCGTGAAATTGGCAAAATTGATTGGAGCAAGCTCATGAGTGTTAAAGACACCTTGTCGGTTGGTGCTACAACTTTTGGTAATATATTTACGCACTCAAAGTATGCATCGTTAAAGGTTAAAGATGCCATTGTTGATCAATTTAGAGAACGCGAAGGAACTCGACCTGATGTTGACCCGAGAAATCCTGATTTAAAAATTCAAATTCACATGGCTCAAAACAAAGGTAAAGTTTTGCTCGATAGCTCAGGTGAACCATTATTTAAACGTGGGTATAAGGTGAAATTAACTGAGGCTCCTATAAATGAAGTGCTAGCAGCCGGTATGTTAAAACTTTCAGGCTGGAATATGGATTGCGATTTAATCGATCCAATGTGTGGATCGGGAACTATATTAATTGAAGCAGCCATGATGGCATATAATGTTGCTCCGGGAACATACCGAACTCGATTTGGATTTGAAAGGTGGAATGATTTTGATGCCGATTTATTTGCTGAAATTGCCGAAGAAACTTATGGTGACGTATGTTTCGAACATAAAATAATAGGGGGTGATCTATCTGAGGAGGCATTTTCTATAGCTACAGAAAATATTGCACAGGCTTTTCTTTCAAAAAAGATAACAGTAAATCTTCAAGATTTTTTTGATCACAAGCCAACAAGTAAGGGTGTAATTGTCATGAATCCACCTTATGGGGAGCGAATACAGCTTAATAGTATGAAAACTTTTTACCAAAAAATTGGCGATAAATTAAAACTCGACTTTTCTGGTTTTTCTGCTTGGATAATTGGCAGTGATTTGGCAGCAATGAAATTTATAGGACTTAGGCCTGAACGAAAAATCAAACTTTTTAATGGTCCCTTAGAATGTTCGTTCAGAAAGTTTTCACTTTACGATGGAAGTAAAAAAGATCTATATAAAAATGGTAAGTTAGACAAAAAGTAATTTGCCATATTAAGAAATAAAATATCAACAGGTTAAATTGAAGATAACGAACCTAATGGCATATTTGAAACCTCATTTTTTTTCGCCATATTGCTAACGCAATTTGAATGCACGAAAAGTTATTGGGATTTTTCATTAAATTGCAAAAAAATTACCATTGGATTCATTTGAATCAAATCAATTGATAGTCAAAAAGGTAAAGAATAATTATTTTTTGTTTTTCAAATACTAAAACACATTTAAAATGGCAAAAGTTATTGCATTGGCAAACCAAAAAGGAGGAGTTGGAAAAACTACATCGTCAATTAATTTGGCCGCAAGTTTAGCTGTACTTGAATATAAAGTTTTATTGGTTGATGCCGATCCTCAAGGTAATGCATCTTCAGGGTTTGGATTCGATGTAAATAATATAAAAGTGGGTTTGTACGAATGTTTGGTTGACGATGCTAATCCGGTCGATAATTTGCTAAATACCGAAATTGACGGATTGGATATATTGCCATCGAATATTAATTTGGTTGGTGCCGAAATTGAAATGCTTGAATTACCAAATCGCGAGAAAATGATGAAGATGGTTTTAGATAAAGTCAGAGATAAATATGACTTTGTTTTAATTGACTGTTCGCCATCACTCGGATTAATTACCGTAAATGCCTTATCAGCTGCCGACTCAGTTATTATTCCTGTGCAATGTGAATACTTTGCTCTTGAGGGACTTGGAAAACTATTAAACACCATTAAAATTATTCAAAACCGTCTTAATCCTGAATTAGAAATTGAAGGATTCTTATGCACTATGTACGATTCAAGGCTCCGACTTTCAAATCAGGTTGTTGAAGAGGTTCGTCGTCATTTTGAAGATATGGTATTTACAACATTAGTGGCACGAAATGTGAAGTTAAGTGAAGCACCGAGCTATGGTAAGCCAATTGTTTTGTATGATGCAACATCAAACGGATCGACCAATTATTTGAATTTGGCACGTGAGGTATTGCAAAAAAACAACTTGACCAAAGTAGATTCAGAAAGTAAAACAATTCAATAAATATATAATGTCTGCAGTAAAAAGAAGCGCGTTAGGGAAAGGGCTTGGAGCCCTTATTGAGGATGCAGGATCGACTAATCAGTCAGTTCGAAATTCAGCAATTGATGAGATTAGCATAAATTATATTGAAGCAAATCCGTTTCAACCACGAACCGAGTTTGATGAGGATGCTTTAAATGAATTATCCCAATCTATTAAAGAGTTGGGAATCATTCAGCCCATTACAGTTCGAAAAATAGGAGATAATAAGTATCAATTAATTTCTGGTGAGCGAAGATTTCGAGCATCACAATTAGCGGGGCTTGATAGAATCCCGGCATATGTCCGTACTGCCGACGATCAGGGAATGCTGGAGATGGCTCTGGTCGAAAATATTCAACGCGAAGATCTGGATGCCATTGAGGTTGCAATTAGCTATCAAAGATTAATTGATGAATGCAAGCTTACACAAGAGAATATGAGTGACAGGGTTGGTAAAAAACGATCAACGGTTACGAATTATCTGCGTTTGCTAAAATTACCTGCTGAAATTCAATTGGGTATCAGAAAAAAGCTAATGTCAATGGGGCATGCTCGTGCTTTGGTTAATGTTGAAGATACCGACGATCAATTATATATTTTCGAACAAATCATAAACGAATCGCTATCAGTGCGTAAAGTTGAAGATATGGTTCGTAAAGTTAAGGAGGCTCCTTCTGAGGATGCTGCTAGTTCTACAAAACAAGAGAAAAAGGATTCGGATTATAAAGAGCTTGAAAAACATCTGGCTAGCTTCTTTAAATCGAAAATTGAATTTAAAAGAGGAACTAATGGCAATGGAAAGATTGTTATTCCGTTTAAATCCGATGAAGATCTTGAACGAATTATAGCCATTTTTGATAAATCAAATTCATAAAACAAGTTGTTTTTTAGTGCTATTTACTAAAAATAGTTTCCGTAATTGTATAGTTGGGTGCAGTTTCATGCTTATGCTATTTATTACCAAAAATGGTAATGCGCAGTATACACCCGATTATAGAACACCAGACAGCACATTCCTATTTAGCCATTCACCAAATAAAGCAACCTTTTATTCAGCGATTCTTCCGGGCTTAGGACAAATATATAATGGAAAATACTGGAAAGTTCCTATAATATATGCTGGTATTGGCGGATTAATTTATTATACCAATTATACCAATTACGTATACAAGAAGTACAAGGATGGATACAACGTGAAATTACGTATTAAAAATGGTGAAGTTGGTGTTGAAGATAATTATGAAAGATATGGTGAGGAGAATCTGAAAAGATTAAAAGACCAATGGCGACGTTGGCGTGACCTAAATATTGTTGGGTTAGGTCTGATTTATGTCGCTCAAATTTTAGATGCCGATGTGGATGCACATCTTTTTGATTACGATGTAAGCGAAGACCTTACACTGAGAATTGAACCTGTACTTATTCCAAATCAAGTATATAATTATAAAACAGAATCGGCCACAACTTTAGGACTTCGTTGTGCTATTCAGTTTTGATTTATATCTTTGCTCCCTAAATTAATGATTATGAATTATATAAAATATACTGCTACCGGGCTATTAATGTTTACTATTGGTTTGTCACTAGCTAGTGGAGCCAAAGTTGACTCCTTGAACATATCAAAAAGTCAATACGAAAATGAGATTGATAGTTTAGTAAACTTGTGGTATAACAAGCAATTATCACCAGGTAACGACACTTCATTTGTTGTAGCGGAGATAACCGATTTATTATACATACCTGATTTTTCAGATTCGGTTTACAGAGAACGTTTAGATGCATTACCAGTAGTTCTTGATATGTCGTACAATAAAATAGTACGTAACTATATACACATGTATGCTCATAAAAGGCGCGACTTGGTTGAGACTATGCTTGGACTGTCAGACTATTATTTCCCCATATTTGAACAAATACTCGATGCTAATAATATGCCTCTTGAATTAAAGTATTTGCCGGTAATCGAATCGGCATTGAACCCAAATGCAGTGTCAAGAGCAGGAGCAACCGGAATATGGCAGTTTATGTATTATACAGGTAAAATGTATAAACTTGAAATCAATAGTTTTGTCGATGAGCGGCGCGATCCTATA
The DNA here is from genome assembly GCA_027858735.1 of Salinivirgaceae bacterium. Lineage (GTDB taxonomy): Bacteria > Bacteroidota > Bacteroidia > Bacteroidales > SZUA-534 > GH45. The sequence goes on along the minus strand of JAQICC010000003.1, from coordinate 6,475 downwards.
AAAGCATCCTATGCGGCAGTGGCCTTTTTGCAAGATTTATATGATATTTATGAAGATTGGATTTTAGTTATTGCAGCTTATAACTGCGGACCTGGAAACGTAAATAAGGCTATTCGAAGAAGTGGGGGAAAAAAGAATTATTGGGATATTTATTATCATCTTCCACGCGAAACTCGTGGATACGTTCCTGCATTTATTGCTGCAACTTATGTAATGAATTACCATAATGAACATAATTTAACTTCAAAGAAAAGTGAATTGCCCATAATGTGCGATACTATTATTACAAGCGAAAGAATTCATCTGGAGCAGATTAGTAAGGTGATGGGTATTTCTTTAGCTGAACTTCGAAGTTTGAACCCGCAATACCGTCGTGATATTGTTCCGGGAAAAGGAGTGAAATACGCCATAAGATTTCCTTTTGAAGAAACCACTCGTTTTATTGATATGCACGACTCTATTATTGGATTTAACGACTCCATTTATTTCAATCCTGAAACACTTTCAAAAACGCCGATTTATAATTCATATAAACCGGGAGCTCCAACAAAGAATCATGTAAAACTTACTTATGGAATAAAATCAGGCGATAATTTAGGTTTTATAGCAGAATGGTATCAAGTGTCGGTTTCTAATTTAAAATTTTGGAATAATATTCGTAATAGTAGAATTCGATCGGGTCAAAAACTGACCATCTATGTCCATAAATCGAAAGTTAGTAAATACGAAAAAATAGATCAAATGAGCTTTGCAGAAAAGCAAGCGTCAATAGGTAAACAGGTTAAAACTACAAGTGTAAAGCCTGTGGAGCTACTGCAAAATGGTGAATATGAGATGTATACTGTAAAGCGTGGTGATACCTTATGGGATATTGCAAAACTTTTCCCGGGGGTTACAGATACGGAGATTATGGGTTGGAATGGAATAAATGATGCATCAAAAATATCGGTTGGTCAAAAGCTCAAGATTAAAATTACGGGTTAATATTATATGTATTCCCTTTCCATTTTAGAAAGGTAATCGTTATATTGTGCCGTATGAAGCCCCAAAAAATTCTTTATTTTTTAGTGTTAATTGCATCATTAGCTGCTGGAATAGCGCTGCTATTTCCAAAAAACGGAATTGCTATTGGCGATAATATTACCTTAAATTTTCACTGGTCGCCTAAGAATTTGGTTCAAAAGGATATTCAATATGCCGATATAAGCGAAATTATTGATGAGAATCAAGCATTAGTAACTGAAGATTCTATTGATTTAGAGGAACTAATTGAGGATAAAATAGATACCATTAGAGCTGTAGCCAAAAAACTAAATGCTAAGATTTATCCAATTGAATATCCATCAGGCGACACTTCTATTTTAAATGGTTTTTTTAGTAAATTAAGCCAGTCAAGAAAAAAAAGAGTTCGGATATTGCATTATGGAGATAGTCAAATAGAGGGCGACAGAATAACCGGTTATTTGCGTAACCGATTTCAGAAACAATTTGGAGGTAGTGGACCCGGATTGGTGCCAGCCTTACCCGCGAGAGCGGAGTCTGCATCTATAATTCATTCGGCCACAAAAAATTGGCAAATACATGCTGTTTATTATAAAAAGGACACCATTCTACCGCATCGTAAGTTTGGAGTATTGGGCAGTTTTGGCCGTTTTACAAATTACAAAGACGATTCGCTAGGCTTAGAAAAGCAAAGCCAATCCGCATCAATCGAATTCAACCGTTCAGGCATGGCTTATTCGTCAGTGAACAAGTTTACAAAATGCCGGGTTTTTTATGGTCATTCTAACGAGAATACCATTGTAAAGGGTTTTGTAAACGATAGTTTAATATGGTTTGATGCTCTTGATACTACTCAAAATACGCAGCGTATTCAATGGGATTTTGATTTTGTTCCAAAAGATTTCAGAATTGAGTTTGAAGGGGTGAAAAGTCCGGATATATATGGAATTGCTCTTGATGCAAGTGCTGGCATAGCGGTTGATAATTTGCCGTTCCGAGGCAGTTCAGGTACCGAGTTTACCAAAATTGAATATAAGCAATTCAAAAGAATGGGAAGCTTTTTGAATTCTGGTTTAATAATTCTAGAGTTTGGAGTTAATGTTGTTCCCCATCAAGTAAAAAATTACAACTTTTATGAGAGGGCATTAACTCGTCAAATCAAATATTTGCAGTACGTTTTTCCCCAAACCTCAATTCTCATAATTGGTCTTTCTGATATGTCGCGTCGAAAAGGTAATTACTACGAGTCGTATCCAAATATTGAAAAAATACGCGATGCACAAAGGAATGCTGCAAAAAATACAAACTGTGCTTTTTGGGATATGTATGCAGCTATGGGCGGAGTAAACTCAATGCCTAGCTGGGTATTCGCCCAACCGCCTTTAGCAGGGAAAGACTTTACGCATTTTAACAGAAGGGGAGGTCACATAATTGCTCAAATGTTATACAATGCACTAATTATGGAGTACCAAAAATATGGAAAAACCAAGGATAACCAATCATTATCAATAAACAAATAAGCATGAAACGACCCTATGAATTTCATCATTTATACTTTACCTTATGAGAATGATTAAATTCTTTGAGAGTTACATCTGACAGATAAAATGAATTATAAACAGATGAATTATCACTTTATAGCCATTGGCGGAAGCGCTATGCACAACTTAGCAATAGCCCTGCATAATAAAGGCGAAATTATTACAGGATCGGACGATGAAATATTTGAACCTTCACGTTCGCGATTGGCCAACTTAGGTTTATTACCTGAAAAAGAAGGCTGGTATCCCGAAAAAATAACAAAAAGTGTTGACGCCATTGTATTAGGGATGCATGCAAAGAAAGATAATACGGAACTTTTAAAGGCTGAGGAGCTTGGTGTACCCATATATTCGTACCCAGAGTTTTTATATAACCAGACCCAATTAAAAAAACGAGCTGTTATTGGTGGCAGCCATGGTAAAACTTCAACCACTGCTATGATAATGCATGTGCTAAAAAAATGCAATACCGTATTCGATTATATGGTGGGTGCACAGCTTGAAGGTTTCGATACCATGGTTGATTTTTCTGATAAAGCTGAAATTGCCATTTTTGAAGGCGACGAATATTTAACTTCACCCATCGATCCAAGACCAAAATTCCACTTATATAAACCGCATATTGGATTGATTACTGGCATAGCTTGGGATCATATAAATGTTTTTCCAACATTTGAAAACTATGTTGAGCAGTTTTTAATATTTGCAAATCAAATAGAAGAGGGAGGGGCATTAATTTATTTTAATGAGGATGAGCATTTAGAATCTATAGTAAAAAACTGCAAGCGCAACATTACTTTTATTCCTTATGGTACACATTTGCATGAAATTGTAGATGGTATAACCTATTTGAACTACCAAGAAGAAAAGGTGGCTTTGAAAATTTTTGGAAGGCATAACCTGCAAAATTTGAGTGGTGCAAAACAGGTATGTTTAAAATTAGGGCTTACTGAAGAAGAATTTTATAGTGCCATTCAAAGTTTTAATGGAGCAGCGAAAAGGTTACAGCTTCTCGGGCAGAATAAAAATCTTACCGTATTTCAAGATTTTGCCCATTCTCCCTCAAAGTTAAAGGCAACTATTGATGCAGTTAAAGAGCAGTATCCTGAAAAAGAAATTATTGCATGTATGGAACTGCATACCTATAGCAGCTTAAATAAAAACTTTTTATGCGAGTACAAAGGAACGATGAGTAAGGCTGATAAAGCCATAGTTTTTTATAGCAATCATGCAATTGAATTAAAAAAACTGGAAAAAATTGATCCTAAATTAGTTTCCGATGCATTTGAAAAAGAAGGGGTTATGGTTTTTTTAGAAAATGAACAATTAAAAAAGAAACTTTTTTTTATGGAATTTAAAAACAGTATACTCTTATTGTTGAGTTCTGGCAATTTTAATGGGTTAAACTTAAAAGAATTAACACAATCATTGTTAGAGAAGAATAAAAAATAAAGCTGTATTTTATCAGAAATATAGTTTTAATAGTGTGATTAAATTATTGTTTATCAAAGAATAAGAAATTTTTAAATTACGTTTTTTGAAGTTATTTTACTTTTTTTGACATATAAACGCATTTTCTTTTGAAAATATATGCAATAAATAGTACTTTTAGCGACTGAAAAAATTGGAAATAACGATATATTATGGAACTTAAAAAGAACCCTAAAGTAGATTTAAGACGATACAGCGGATTATTCCTAGAGATCGGCTTTGTTCTTTCGCTTGGTATTATGCTTTTAGCATTTAACATTACTCAGCAAGAGAAAACAATAAGCCAATTTGGTGAACTTGATGATATGGTTGCAGAGGAAGAAATTATTCCGATTACCCGTCAGCAAGAAATTAAGCCACCACCACCACCAGAGCCACCAAAAGCAACTGAGGTTTTGAACATTGTAGAAGATGATGTGGAAATTGAAGATGAGCTTGAGATTGAAGATACTGAGGCTGATGCTGAAACTGCAGTAGAAATTGTAGAATTTGAGGAAGAAGAGGAAGTAGATGAAGCACAAGTTTTCTTTATTGTAGAAAACATGCCTGAATTCCCTGGCGGAAACCTTGAGTTGAGAAAATATATTGCTCAGAATGTAAATTATCCTGATATTGCCAGAGAAAATGGTATTCAGGGTAGAGTTTTTGTGCAGTTTGTAGTAAATACAAAAGGTAAAGTTGAAAAAGTAAAAGTTGTTCGTGGAGTTGACCCGGCTTTAGATAGAGAAGCTATTCGTGTTATCTCAAATTTACCAAGTTGGAAACCAGGTTCGCAACGCGGTAAAGCAGTAAAGGTTTCGTTTACTGTTCCAATCAACTTCCAGTTGAACTAGAAAATTTTAAACATACAATATTGAAACCGTCCTAAGCAATTGGGACGGTTTTTTGGTTTATAATGAGAGTGTATTTATTGACTATATTTGCACTTCAATAGCTTGAACAATAATTTATGTTAGAAAAAAATACAAATACATTAGAGAAAAAAGTAGAGAAAGCAGTTCTTATTGGTGTTATTAATCAACAGCAAGATGAGAAACAAGTGGCCGAATATTTAGATGAACTTGCATTTCTAACAGAAACTGCTGGAGCACTGCCAGTGAAAAGGTTTGTGCAAAAGCTTACTACCCCAAATCCAAAAACATTTGTAGGTACTGGAAAAATAAACGAAATAGCTCAGTTTGTTGAAGAACAAGAAATAGGTCTTGTTATTTTCGATGATGAACTAACTCCAACCCAACTTCGAAATATTGAAGGGCTATTTAAAGCGAGAGTGCTTGATCGCACAAATCTTATACTCGATATTTTTGCACAACGTGCAAGAACAGCACATGCTAAAGTTCAGGTTGAATTGGCGCAATATCAATATTTATTACCGAGGTTAACACGAATGTGGACTCACCTTGAGCGTCAGCGTGGAGGTATTGGAATGCGCGGACCGGGTGAAACCGAAATTGAAACGGATCGTAGAATAATTCGTGATAAAATTACGCGCCTAAAAGAACAGCTTGCGAAAATTGATAAGCAGATGGCTACACAACGCAAGAATCGTGGTCAAATGATTCGTGTTGCGCTAGTTGGATATACCAACGTGGGAAAATCTACTATCATGAACATGCTAAGTAAATCGGATGTATTTGCTGAAAATAAACTTTTTGCCACGCTTGATACCACTGTTCGTAAAGTGGTGATTGAGAACCTTCCCTTCTTGTTAAGCGATACTGTAGGTTTTATACGAAAATTGCCCCATGATTTGGTTGAATCATTTAAATCAACTCTCGATGAGGTACGTGAGGCCGATATGCTTTTGCATGTGGTTGATATTTCGCACCAGAATTTTGAAGAGCAAATTGATATTGTAAATCAAACTTTGCATGAAATAGATTCATCGGATAAACCAACTTATATCGTGTTTAATAAAATTGATGCTTTTTCGTTTGTTAAAAAGGATGAGGATGATTTAACTCCTAAAACAAAAGAAAATTATTCATTGGAAGAGCTTAAAAATTCATGGATGGCCAAAAGTAACTCACAGTGTATGTTTATTTCAGCCAAATATAAAACCAATGTTGAAGAGTTTAAAGCAACAGCCTACAACAATGTTCGAGAGATGCATGCAAAACGCTATCCCTATAATAGTTTCTTGTACGACGATTCGTTTAAAAATGAAATAGAAGACTAAAACATTATTGTGAAAACCAGATTTTTCATAATACTATGGTTTATTTCATCTCATTTGTTGGGGCAAAATCTTGTGCCCAACAATAGTTTTGAGAATTATAACACTTGCCCCGATGATTACAGTACCAATAGATATATAAATTTTAGTAAGTTCAATTTGATTTCAGATTATTGTACTTTATGCAGCAGCTTTAGTAATTAATTGATTTTCTATATATTCTTTTAGAAGCATAGGTCTTCCAATATTGATGTAGTGTTTTAAG
>JAQICC010000229.1 GCA_027858735.1 Salinivirgaceae bacterium | reverse complement strand
CAATAAAGTCGTCAATTTTTTCAGAAATGTCAAATATTACAACAATACAGATAATAAGCATTAGAGAATAAAAAAATGTTCCTAGAAACTTACCTATAATATACCGATCGAGCTTTTTCAATACTAAAATTATCTATGTTAAAATTACATTTAATTATTTGCATTCTATAAACGCGATGAAACTTTATTCACCATCTCACTTTTCCAAGTACTAAATGCTCCATCTTCAATTTTTTGTCGGGCCTCGCCAACCAGCCATAAATAAAACGAAAGGTTATGAATACTTGCTATTTGTGGGCCTAACAATTCTTTTGAAACAAATAAATGTCGCAAATAAGCTTTTGAATAAAAGCTATCTACAAACGACGTACCATTTAATTCGACTGGAGAAAAATCATTTTCCCATTTTTTATTTTTAATATTAATAATGCCTTCTGAAGTAAATAGCATTCCATTACGTCCATTTCGGGTTGGCATAACACAATCAAACATATCGACCCCACGGCTAATGCATTCTAAAATGTTGGCAGGTGTTCCTACGCCCATTAAATAACGCGGCTTGTCTTTTGGCAATATTTCATTTACCACTTCGGTCATTTCATACATAACTTCGGTAGGTTCCCCTACCGATAAACCACCAATGGCATTTCCTTCTCTACCAAGTTCTGCAATTTCATGTGCGGCTTTTTTTCGCAAGTCAGCAAATCCGCTTCCCTGAACTATCGGAAAAAAAGTTTGCTTATGGCCATACAAAGCATCCGTTTCATCAAATCTCTTTAGGCCTCGTTTTAGCCAGCGCATTGTTAAATCAAGCGACTTGCTGGCATATTTAAAATCAGAATCTCCGGGTGGACACTCATCAAAGGCCATTATAATATCGGCTCCAATGACTCGCTGAATATCCACCACATTCTCAGGGGTAAACATATGCTTCGATCCATCAATATGGGAACTGAATTTGGCTCCCTCTTCAATTAATTTTCTGTTAGCTGATAATGAAAAAACCTGATAACCACCACTATCTGTCAATAAGGGCTTTTCCCAATTCATGAACTTGTGCAAACCCCCTGCTTGCTTTATAATTTCCATACCGGGGCGAAGATAAAGGTGATAAGTATTACCTAATATTATTTGTGCTGCAATATCTTGATCTACATCACGCTGATGGACCCCCTTAACAGTACCAACGGTACCTACCGGCATAAAAATGGGAGTTTTTATTATTCCATGATCGGTTGTAATTTCACCTACACGCGCGAAAGTGTTGCTATCAGTTTTTAAAAGTTTGAAATCCATTGCCTTAATTTATGGCCGCAAAGATAATTAAAAGTACTTAATTCAAGTCATGTTATGGATGGTGTTCAACTATTTTACTGCCAAACGTTTTAATATTTCAAACAGATTAATGAAAACAACACATTTGAATTGCCAGCCATTAAAATGTTTACTATAATTGCACATTCATTAACGCAACTTTTGTGAAGCAGTTTTTATTAGACATTCCCTTTGAACAGCAAGTGCTATTTGCCGTTTTTTTATTTGCTACTATTATTCAGAGCATATATTACTATTTCGTTTTTTTACGACCTGCAAGATGGAAAAGAAAAGATGAAAATAAAAACCATGAGCCATTGTCTGTTATTATCTGTGCAAAAAATGAACATGAAAATTTAAAAATTAATTTACCAAAAATACTTTCGCAGAAATACGAAAAATTTGAGGTAATTGTTGTAAATGATTGCTCAGAAGACGATACTGAAATGCTTTTAGGTGAGCTGGAACAGAAACACAGAAATTTAAGACATACCACCATTGAGCCAGACAATAAATTCTTTCATGGAAAAAAACTTGCCGTTACAATTGGCATAAAATCGGCCAAATACAATCAACTTGTTTTTACCGATGCCGATTGCTATCCGGTTTCGGAAAATTGGTTAAATGAAATAAGCAAAAGTTACCTTGATAATAAACAAATTGTATTAGCTTATGGCGGATATGAAAAAGGCAAAGGCCTACTAAACAAAATTATTCGCTTCGATACCTTATTTATTGGTATGCAATATCTGGGTTTTGCATTATGTGGCCGACCATATATGGGTATTGGAAGAAATTTATCATACTTAAAACAGATATTTTTTTCGGGTACCGGTTTTTCAAAACACTATAAATTGTTATCGGGTGATGACGATCTTTTTATTAATGAAAACGCTTATAAAGACAATACAGCTATAGTTCTTTCAAAAGAAAGTTTTACAAAATCAAAACCTCAGATTAAATACAGGCAGTGGGCAAAACAAAAGAAACGTCATTTAACCACCGGTAAATATTATAAATTTGAAGATAAATTTTTTATTGGATTAGAACAATCGAGCAGATTGTTATTTTACATAACTTTTGCTGCACTATTAATTCTAAAGGCTGATATAGTACTTACTTTTAGTATTTTTGGATTTCGATTTATAACTCAATTATTGATTATAAAACTGAATATGAACAAAATGGGTGAAAAAGGGTTTTGGTTATTGACACCTTTGTTTGATATTTTATTGCCCATAATTCATTTTAATTTCATAATTTCAAACAAATTAAACACAAGAAATAATAAATGGAAGTAAATCCTGGATTTTCCGACAAAGCACAAAAAGATTTTGAGCTTGTTGTACAAGCTCAAAAAGGTAGCCAGTATGCTTTTACAGAGTTAATGACACGTTACCGGGAAGCTATCTATTTTATGATTCTTAAAATGATTAACAATACTAGCGATGCGGAAGATTTAACCATTGAAGCATTTGGCAAAGCTTTTAAAAATATTGAACAATACTCTCCCAGCTTTGCATTCAGTACATGGTTGTTTAAAATCGCATCAAATAATTGCATTGATTTTTTAAGAAAAAAGAAAGCACGACAACTAAGTATTTACAACTCAAGCTCAGAAGCTGAAAACGATTCAGGAAATGGAATAAACGAAGAAACCTCCTTGTCTATTCAGTCCGACATGCTCGACCCGGAAGAATCGCTAATTAAAGACCAAAAGAAAATTCTTTTACGCGAATTAGTGGACAATTTAAAACCACGATACCGCCAATTAGTTGAATTAAGATACTTTAAAGAATACTCTTACGAAGAAATTGCTGATGAGTTGGATATTCCTATAGGAACCGTAAAAGCTCAGCTTTTCAGAGCTCGTGAACTGCTTTTTGGTATTCTTAAGAAAAGGCAAAGCAGTTTCTAAACTATTGTTTTATTTCCATCGAAATTTAACCTACTCCTTATTCGTATGCATCTTATTGAAAAGTATTTCCCAAATCTTAATAAATCTCAAATTAACGCCTTTAAGCAATTAGGTTCTCTTTACACGGAATGGAATGAGAAAATAAATGTAATTTCACGTAAAGACATTGATAAACTTTACACGCACCACGTATTACATTCATTAGCCATTGCAAAAGTTATTCAATTTGTTCCCGACACCCGAATTTTAGATGTAGGCACTGGCGGTGGATTTCCTGGTATCCCATTGGCAATAATGTTTCCAAAAACTAAATTCCATTTAATCGATTCTATTGGAAAAAAAATAACGGTTGTAAATGGGGTTGCTGAAGCATTAAAACTTGAAAATGTTAGAGGCGAGCAAATTAGAGTTGAAAGCGTAAAAAATAAATACGATTTTATAATTAGCCGTGCAGTTACTCGTTTCGATAAATTCAGGACGATCACTAGAAAGAATATAAATTCGGAACATAACAATAAATTAAAAAATGGCATACTATATTTGAAAGGTGGGGATTTTAAGGAAGAGCTAACCGGAGTTGAAAAAAAAATCAAACTTTACAATATCAGCGACTTTTTTGAAGATTCTTTTTTTGAAACAAAAAAGGTAATTCATTTGGCTATTTGGTAAATTCCTACAATAATTCAATCTTCTTACATGTTTTATATTCTATCAAAAATAGTTGGACTGCTAATAAACCCATTAATTTGGATATTAGCCTTACTTATAATTGCACTGCTAGCAAAAAACAAAAACCTAAAACGCAAACTATACCTTTCTGCTATTGTAGTCACCCTGCTTTTTAGCAACAGCTTTCTGTTTAATGAAGTTCTTTATAAGTGGGAAAATAAAGGAGTAAGCTATGAAGAGCTTAAGCCATGCTACGATTATGGTATTGTTTTATCGGGCATGTTATGGTACGATAGTGAGACCCAACGCACTAATTTTTCAAATAGCGCTGACAGAATATGGCAGGCAGTTCATTTGTATCATGAAGGAAAAATTGAGAAAATACTTATTACAGGTGGTGCTGCCAGTTTTTTTGAGAAGGATACTATTGAATCAGTACTTCTTAAAAATTTTTTAATTGATATAGGAATTCCAGAAGAGCATGTTATTACAGAGGAACGAGCAAGAAACACCTATGAAAATGCAATTTTTACTGCTGAATTATTGAAAACTGAAACTTATAACAATCTATTACTTATAACCTCAGCAAGTCATATGCGAAGATCAAAAAAATGCTTTAAAAAAGCAGGGCTTGTTTGCGATGTTTATCCTGTAGATCATTATTCAGGTGCACGAAGGTATAATTTTGAACACCTTTTTGTGCCAAATACCCAAACACTATTTAACTGGAATGCATTTATTCATGAAATTTTTGGAATGATCTCTTACAAGTTGGCAGGTTATATATAATGTCCCTTTGGGAGAACCAAAGAAGCCACTTGAAAAACAAGTAGTTTTCAAAGATGCACTATATAGAACTAAGCTAACTATTGCTATTGCGGCTCAATGTCTGAATAAATTGGAAATGACACAAAGAACGAAGTACCTTTTCCTAACTCCGATTTAAACCATATTGTTCCACCAAATTCCTCAACAATATTTTTAACAATGGCTAATCCAAGTCCCATACCACTACTTTTTGTTGTGAAGTTAGGCTGAAAAAGCATATCATCCATTTCAGGATTTATTCCAGCACCATTATCGCGCACCTCAACCACAACATTATTATCAGACTGTGAGATATTCAGCACAACTTTACCATTTTTATTGTGAGGTATTGATTGAATTGCATTTTTCATAAGGTTATTAAATACCTGTAACATTCTATCACTATCGGCCTTCACATAAATGCTGCTACTATTTTCGTAATTTGTTTCAAGAGTGACTTTAGAAAAATCCTTAAATAATTCTGCACTCCTATTTATACGATCAATTAAATCAACCTTTGCAATTTTTGTTTTTGGCATAATTGCAAACTGCGAAAAGGTTGATGCTATGGAACTTAAACTATCAATTTGATCAATCAAGGTTTTTGTCGACCGTTCAAACCTTTCTTTAAAATCGGCATCATTATTTTTTAGCGACTTATCGAGTAACTGTATGCTAAGCTTCATTGGAGTTAGTGGATTCTTAATTTCATGAGCAATTTGCCTTGCCATTTCGCGCCAAGCAGATTCTCTCTCTGACCTAGCAAGTAACTTGGCGCTTTTATCTAACTCACCTAACATTCTGTTGTATTCAAAAACCAATTCAGCTATTTCATCTTGGCCATCATAATCAATTTTTTCATTTTTTTGGCTTAAATCAATATTTCTAATTCGTTGCTGTACCATTCTAAGAGGCTCTGTAAGCCTACTTGAAATGTAAACTGCAACAATTATACTTAACACTAATAAGAATGCATAAATATTAATAACTGCAACAACAACCCTCAATAATTCTTGCCTTAACACCACCTCTTTTGAGAAATAGGGCAAATTTATATACGCTAAAAGTTGATTTTCACTGTTAATAAAAGGAACATAGGCTGAATAATACTCCATTGATCCGATATGCTCTTTATGAACAACTCTTGCTTTTTTGTTTAAAAAAAGTTCTCGGTAGGCTATTGCATTAATTTTATTTCCAGTTAAATTCCTATCAAATATCTCTTTCCGCGAAGTGCCTACCAAATTACCCTTCAAATCGTAAAGATTAATGTCTGAATAAAAAACATTTGAGAATTTTACCAATAAACTATTGACGTACTCAGGTGAAATATCATGAATATCATAGTACTCTGAAAATTTGTGCTCAAGTTCGACCAATACCGATTGAATTTTATCACTCAGAATATCTATTTGCTCTTTCTCAAATCTATCATAAGTATACATAATTGTACCGCCGCCAACAAAAAACAGTGAAATCAATAATATAAGAATCATTGAAAAAACAATCTTGTTCTTAATATTAAATTGAAAGTCAATAATAGGTGTAAACCGATTTCCTACAATAAGCAATAAGGTGGTTTGAATTAGCAAGAAAAAAAATATATACGTAAATGATATAATTATATTATAAAAATGAACGGTTGGGTAGCTAATTATAACGGTTTGCTTTTCTTGATAGTTGAATAATAAATGATCGTATCCTTCTTGTTGAAAGAAAAAATATTCAGTATCAAATCCTTCATAAACATTGCGATCTAAGGCATAAGGGAAATCACCCGATCGTGAAACTATTTGATTATTGTTGTATTTTGCAATACTGGCATTATTTTGATTATCGAATAAGCCCACCGATTTATCAAGCAATAATTCAGGATAACCTAAAACCTTAATATTAGGCCTTGAGACCAACTCAAAAAACAAGGTTTCATCCTCCCAATTATTAGAAAGTTCAATTCCAATACGCATAAAATAGTTTAATCCTCCTGAGGGATTTTTTAAATAATACAGCCCCGGAATATCTGTTTCAACACCGTCAGATTGTAAAAGATTATTAAAAAATCCATAGCAGTGTTGCCACAATTGTAGGTTTTCATCTAGCAAAACACTGTCATACTTATTACATTTTAATAATTGCATATCATACCGCTTTAAATAGCCGGTAAAATATTTTTTAGTGATATACACCGACATTTCATCGAATTTAAACAAATCACTTTCAAGGTATGTTATGATTGCTGTATCGGTTCTAATAGTTTCAATAACATCGCTTAATACTACTTCAGCAACAGGGTCTTGCTCTCGTGCCAGATTTACGGCCAACACTTTGCTCTCATCAATTCTTTTTGTAAAGTTTTGTTTTCTAATAAAATAGGTGCTAAAAGCTGAAAAAAGAGCAATTAATAGAACTACCATTCCAAATCTGGGAGTATGAACCAAACGCACATAAACCCAATATGAAAGTACTAAAACATAAAAAACAGTAGGAAATATATACTGATATTTACCTAGCATAAATAAATTTAATACTACAGCAAAAGCGGTACCAGCTAATCCTATAATAACCTGTTTTACGGTAACAGCGCCCTTTATTTGAATACAGGCTTTATCAACTAGTAGTATAATGCCAATGAAAAGTATTAATAAAATAAAATATCCGATAAAACTAAAAACCGATAGGTTCAATACATCATAAGCTTCAAACTGAAAATTTGAATCAATAATTAAGTGTTTAAATATACCATTGGCTAAATAACTATAGCAGGCTATAATAACTATCCAAGCTATGAGAATTGCAGCTTTTAGCTTTGAATTTTTATGCTCAAAACTGCTCAATTTTACTTTTGTATAAAAAACAAATATCAAATAAGTAATAAGAATAGTTGAAATTAAAAGTTCGCCAAGTGATGGAAAAATATTTGAATAAGCGAAATATTGAGCCTGAAAAATCTTCATTGAATACAAAAAAGAAGGGAAGCCTATAACCTGAATAACAGCACGAAACCCAACCAAAACCAAAGCAAAAACTGCATATTGTTGAGTGGTAAAATCAGACTTACTGAATTTATCACGCCCATACATTAATAAAAAGACGAAAGCTAGTAGTATTAGAACTACCAGTGCATTATTTTTTGCTAATTCATTGTTTTTCTTCTCCTTAGTTAGGCTAAATAGATATTCATTATTGACATTTTTTATAGCATTTTCGGCATTTTTATTTTCGATTATCAATGAATAGGTATCATCAAGCTTAAAAGATTTATGAAACCCATTACTCAAAAATTTATTTTGATAGGGATAGCTATCCATAATATCAATTAAACCAACAACCGAAATATCATTGCCTTGTTTTTTTCGAATCGCAACATATGAATTTCCAATTTTACTAAATTGATTTTCATGCCAAACACTACCATTGGGCAAGGCAACCGAATTGCTTGACCAATAAACCAAGTTTGAATTTTGATACACTAAAAAAACCAAGCCCTTTTCCCTATGCAGATAATCGAATCGGCCGGCATTCTTGTTTATATAAGTATTTAATTGCTTATTTTGAACATTCGCCAACAAACTATCTATAGTAATATCTACAATTTGTTCCTTATTTCGTAATTTATGGGTAACTCCTTGAACATCGGGGCTATCGTATTGATAACTAAGGTTGGTAACTGAAACTAAAGTTGCTATTAAAATAAATAATACAAATAACAGCAGATACTTATTTTTTTTTATAAATACATTCATAACGTATTATTAAACATGATGGTATGGCTCGCCTTTCAATATGGTATGTGCTCTATAAAATTGTTCGACAAAAATTAAGCGCACCATTTGATGAGAAAAGGTGAATTTTGAAATCGAAATTTTACTCTGACATTTATTATATACATCATGACTGAAACCATATGGCCCACCAACTACAAAGATTAATCGCTTGTAACTTGAAATAAATATGCTGTTAAGCCAATTTGCAAAGTCAACCGACGTATGTTGTTTTCCTCTCTCATCGAGCAGTACTAAATAATCGCCCGGTTGAACCTTTCTTAGAATCAATTCGCCCTCTTTTTCTTTTTGTTGCAGCTGTTGCATGTTTTTAGTATTCTTTAAATCTGGTATAACTTCAATATCAAAAGACATATACTTTTGTATGCGATTTAAATACTTTGCAATTCCTTCATTAATAAAGGAATCATCCGTTTTGCCTACCACTAATAATACAGCTTTCATTCTATGTTAATTTAGCTACCCATTCTTTAAACATGCAAAACATAAAATACTCACATAAAAAAGAGTATTTTTTTTACGATTTTATTCTAACTAAATTTGCATGCATTAAGCAGAACGGAAATTAAAGAAATGTTTGCAAACAAAAAAACACATCTACATAAACTATTCCTAATTTGGTTTTTTGCTTATGTATTTTATCCCAGCCAAATTTATGCACAAAATATTTCAATTACCGATACCACTATTTACACCACTATTAATGCAGCATTAAGCAATGGTAACATTGACATTCTTGAACCATTTTTTAACAAAAACATTGATATTACACTACCAAATAATTCAGATATATTCAGTAATAAACAAGCATTGTATATTTTAAAAGAGTTTTTTAAAACCAACCCACCAACTTTATTTCAGCCTATTAACCAAAACTTTAATAATGGCAGTAACTTTATTGTTGGAAAAATGCATACAAAAAATCAACATTATAGGGTTTGTTATATTACAAAATACACCGACAATAAACTACTCATTTATCAAATTAGAATTGAAAAATAAAAATACATGGATACTAAAAAATATATTCAAGATTTTGTAAAACTTGCTCTTCATGAGGATGTTGGAGATGGTGACCACACATCGTTAAGCTGCATACCTGAAACACAAATGGGGAAGGCTCAATTATTGGTAAAACAAGACGGTATTTTAGCTGGATTGGAAATAGCAAAAATGGTATACCAAGAGTTTGATCCATCGATGAAAATTAAAACGTTTAAAGAGGATGGAGCTCCCATAAAAGTTGGCGATATAATTTTTGAAATTGAAGGTAAAGAAACGGCAATTTTACAAACCGAACGTTTGGTTCTAAACTTTTTACAGCGCATGAGCGGAATTGCCACTCAAACCAATGAATATGTACAATTACTAGATGGCTTAGCTACTAAAATATTAGATACTCGTAAAACAACACCAGGCATGCGTCTTTTTGAAAAAATGGCGGTGAAATTGGGCGGCGGCGAAAATCACAGAATGGGTCTTTACGATATGATTATGATAAAAGACAATCATATAGATTTTGCTGGTGGAATTAGCCAGGCGATTAGCCGCACAAAAGAATACCTTAAAGCAAAAAACAAAAACCTAAGGATTGAAGTTGAAGCGCGTAGTTTTTCCGAAATAAAAGAGATCATGGGAGTTGGTGGAATTGATCGAATTATGATTGACAACTTTTCGGTTGAAGACACTAAAAAGGCCATAGAATTAATTGGAGGTAAATATGAAACCGAATCGTCGGGAGGAATTACCAAAAATACTCTTAGGGCCTATGCCGAATGTGGTGTTGATTATATTTCTGTTGGCGCCCTAACCCACCAAATTAAAAGCCTAGATCTTAGCCTTAAAGCAATATAACAAACATGACACCACAAAAACTTCCTTCTTGGTTATCAAATACTTTAAATATATTAATATCTAAGGCTAAAGCCTTTAGCATACCAGGACTTCAAAATGTACCCATTTATAACGTGGGAGTTTTTTATATTAATGGTATTGCAAATGGTGCCATTGGAGTTCGGGCCTCGGCCATTTCGTTTAACTTTTTTATTGCTCTTTTTCCAAGTATCATCTTTCTATTTACACTTATTCCATTTATTCCCATACCCGATTTCCAATTTGAATTAATTGATTTATTAAAACAGGTGCTGCCCTCAAACACATTTGATGTGGTGGAAAATACCATTGTTGACGTTACAACTAAACGTAGAGGTAGCCTTTTATCATTTGGTTTTATTGCTGCACTTTTATTTAGCACAAATGGCATTTCAGCCATGATAGCAGCATTTAATGCTTCGGCCAATGCTTTTGAAAACCGAACGTGGCTAAGTATGCGAGCAGTAGCTATTTTACTTGTACTTATTATGTTTGTGCTTATTACTATATCAACCGGTCTTATTATTTTTGGCAAATACCTTCTTTTATGGCTGACCAATCTTGGTATTATCCATACCGGGATCTCGCATTTCATGTTTGTTTCTGGTCAATGGCTTATCATTCTCGCTTTTATTCTCTTTAGCATCTCCTTCATATATTATTACGCCCCATCAAAACGAAGCAAGTACAATTTCTTTTCGCCGGGTTCAATAATGGCAACACTGCTCATTATTTTAAGCTCCCTTGCTTTTTCCTATTACCTTGGGCATTTTGGCAGATATAACAAAATTTACGGATCAATTGGAACATTAATCGCCTTACTAATTTGGCTTGAAATAACCTCTTTTGTTTTATTAATTGGATTTGAACTAAATGTAAGCATTCGAAATGCCCGGTTAGGATTTAAGAAAGATTTAGAACTTTCTGATTACAGCCAAGAGTACGAGCGGTATTACCCTAAAAAAGAAGACTTACTAAAAGATTTATAGTTTCTGTAAAAATCTATTACTCTTCACCAAACAGTAATTTCATATCCCTTCGTTTTCCAAATTCATAATAATCTTCAGGAATAATGCGCCAATTGGAATTCTGCTTTGGGTGCACAACTTTTTTTTCTTCAATCCATTTCATAATTAAAAATCGAATATCATGCGCTGTAGATTCAACCAATCGTTCTTGCATCTCCTTGCTTGTTAAGCCTGATCCAATTGCTAAATGACCTCCGCCGCCTGCACCACGATAAGAATTTAAGGCAACTAAATAAGTTGAGTCTTTATAAAATGGGTTTCGGTTACTAAAACCTAAAATCTTCACTTTTTCTCCAACAGGTTTAGTAACATCAATTAAATAGTCGATACCCGAAGCCGATGAAAAATTATAATATTTGTTCTCTAAAGCATAATTCCCATTATCCATTTTCTTCAGCTTCAATAAATTATCCTGATTATTAGTCATTGTATTGAACCACAAACTTGTAGAATACTCTAAAAAACCATCAATTTCATTTCCTGTAAGTGAAATGGTATACAATAAGTTTTCATATTTATAAAGTTTGAATAGATCACTAACATAAATTGGTCCCTTCTTAATTTTCGATTGAAAATCTAAGGGTGCTAAAAATGAAACATCTGCATTACCTTCCTGCATCTGAACCTCATGAATAAAATCCATAAAACTACTATTCCCAAAATAGGCCCATTTCGAATCCACGTCTTTTGAAAATTCACCGATTTGCCTGCCAACATAGTCTTTTATAGTTTGATATTCGCTGGAGAATTGATTCATAAAATCTTCATCGGCTTTATAATCAACAATAGGTTTTATTTCAGCACTAATTTGCTTTTTATAAGTATCCGTTGTTTTATCAAATACAAAATCCACATTTATTAGTGACACAGCTCTTGAATGACTCATGGCATCAAGGAGAATAACCGTATCGCCATCAATATTTACGAGTTTTTCAAAATATTTTTGATGGTCGTGCCCGGCCAATACAATATCGAAACCAGAAACCTGCTCTGCAACTAACCTTGTTGCATTTTCATTCATATAAGTTTCTCCATCGGGGTTTTCATAGGTATAATCAATTCCTGAATGAAACATTCCGATTATCAAATCAGGTTTTTCCTTTTCTTTAATAATTTTCATCCATTTATTCGCCGTTTCAACCATATCTTCAAATACCATCCCTTGCCAAAGTTTCTCAGGTAACCATTTGGGTATTCCAGGAGTAACTAATCCAAGAACGGCAACCTTTGCACCTTGTCTATTAATAATGGTATAAGGTTCAAAGTAGGGTTTATCCGTTCCTTTAATTATCGCATTTGCAGCCAAATAAGGCATATTAAGCTGTTTTCTGTATCTATCATAAACAGCATGTCCGGTTTCAATATCATGGTTTCCAACAGTTGTGGCATCATAGTTCATATAATTAAAAACCCGTGCTCCAATATGAGGTGATGTTGTATCTTCAAAATTATAGTAATATACAATGGGTTGCCCCTGCAAATAATCACCATTATCAAGCAATATTACAGCATCGGGGTTTTCGACTCTTGTTTCCTTAACAAAAGAATAAATATTTGCTAACGAATTCGACACCTCCTTTTGAGTAATAAAATCGTACGGGAATATTGTACCATGCACATCAGTTGTTTGAATTATTTTCAAGTTAATATGGCTCAACTTTTTCTCACTGCAAGCAGTTGAACAAAAAACAAATCCTATTAAAAAGGTAAAATATAGTAGTTGCCGCATCACTATTAATTTTAAGTTTAGGTCGTAATTTACGAATTAAAGAAGGATTCCTTTTTATAATCGCTCTTTAATTTCAAATTCTGCAAAAATACTGTCCTTAATTAGTGCGTGCAAGAAAACTCGGTCTCTGATAAGAAAGCTCCAAGAATGAGGCTTTCGCAGCATTGAAAATCAGAGTCCCGAACTTGCTTCGGGATGACTGGTTGAAATGCAAGAGTAA
>JAQICC010000448.1 GCA_027858735.1 Salinivirgaceae bacterium | reverse complement strand
AAATAAGGTTTTATTAGCGATCTTTAAAACCTTATTTTCAAGTATTGAACCTTAGTAGGGGAGATTATAGCAAGCATGAATAACCTTATTACCTTATTAAATAATGGTCTAGCAGATGTCTTTCACAATCATAAGAAATAAAATATAACAATCATTCATAAATTAGAAAAGAGCCAACGCTTATAAGACATCGAACATGTTAGATAGACTTATGCGATTCATGGACTGGTATTTACAAAAGAGCTAGACCTTCCATGGTTAGTCAAAAAATAGTAAAAACACCATAAGAGCTTTTACCTTAATCTATAATTTCACCCCATCATGTCCTGATTATAGAAGAAAAGATGAGCTTAAAAGCCCTGTTGGGAGATTAAACAAATTTTAATATCATGAAAATTGGCTCTCCAATCTTTTTGATTGCCAGTTCGTTAAAATGGCGAAAGAAAGCAACCAATCAAAGTGTTATAATCAGTAATTTTTATTTTTTGCTAGCATTGAGAATTGTAAATATTATTTAAAGTGACAAAATTTTGATAGTTTTGCCTCCAAAAAATATTTAAGAGTTTATTTCAAAAACCTCCAAATTGCAAACAGCACATACCTATGATTTTTAATTCCGTAATATTTGGCATCTTTTTTACCCTTGTATTTTATATATACTGGCTTTTTCTTAAAAAGAACACCACTGTTCGAAATATTTTCCTAATTGCCGCCAGTTACATTTTTTATGGTTGGTGGGATTGGCGATTTTTATCGTTAATAATTATAAGTTCGTTGGTAGATTATATTGTTGGACAAAAATTACATATTGAAGAATACAAGGTAAAAAGAAAAAGATTGCTATTGGTTAGTTTGGTTGTTAACCTTGGTTTTTTAGGTTTTTTTAAATATTTTAACTTTTTTGTAGATAGTTTTGTACAATCATTCGCCTTGTTAGGACTTGAACTAAACCCCACAACACTAAATATTATTTTGCCTGTAGGCATTAGCTTTTATACATTCCAAACCTTAAGCTATACCCTCGACATTTACTATAAAAAAATGGAGCCTACTAAAGATATTTATGCATTCTTTGCATTCGTATCGTTTTTTCCGCAGTTGGTTGCAGGTCCTATTGAACGGGCAAAAAACCTGCTCCCCCAATTTTACCAAAATAAAAAATTTGACTACAATACATTTAGAAGTGGATTACTTCTAATGCTTTGGGGCTTCTTTAAAAAAATTGTTGTTGCCGACCGTTTAGCAATTTATGTTGATGAAGCATACGGTGATATTGCTAATACAAGCGGACTACCAGCGATTATGGCTGTTTTATTTTTTGCATTTCAACTGTATCTAGATTTTTCGGCATATTCCGATATAGCCATTGGGAGTGCCCGTACATTAGGTTTTAACCTATCAACAAACTTTAAACGACCTTATTTAGCATTTTCCTTTTCCGATTTTTGGAAACGCTGGCATATTAGTTTAAGCTCTTGGTTTAAAGACTATGTGTACATTCCGCTTGGTGGTAATAGAGTTAGCAATGCCAAAATTTATACCAATGTAATGATTGTATTCCTCTTAAGCGGCTTATGGCACGGTGCATCGTGGAACTTTGTTATTTGGGGAGGGTTAAATGGCTTGTTTATTTTGGTTTTTGATAGGTTCATTATCGCCAAAAAAACTTCTTTTAAAAGAAGAGTTTTATCGAGTTTATTTATAAGTAGCTGTTGGGCACTATCGCTGATCTTTTTTAGAGCACAAACTTTTAGCGATGCCATTTTAATGTTTGGAAATTTATTTGCTTCAAGCGATTTGTCGGTATTCAACTTTGGCTTGGCTGAACAAGAATTTAAATTTGCTGTTTGGCTGATTATAGCCATAACAGCAATCGAAATAATTATTGAAAATAAAGATGACCTGTACGAATTTTTTATTACAAAGCATTTTGTAATTCGATGGGTAGTTTATGCAGCACTAGTTGCTGGTATTATCATGTTTGGCTCGTATGGAGTTGGATTAAACGATAGTAATTTTATTTATTTTCAATTTTAAAAGAAATAACGATGAGCAAAAAACAACATAAACCTTTTAAAGGCAAAAAAAACAAAAATAATACCGAGCCAAAAGAACAACACCCTTATAAAAAACCTCTGTTGCGCGCAACTTTAAAAAGTGTATTTTTTATTTCAGTTTTATTAATTGGCTTATTTTATTCCGATTATAAAGGATATTTTAACCCCAACCAAGCAAATAACCATACTCTTAAAAAATGGGACTGGTTTTATAAGTTTACAAAGAAAAATAATGTGGATATTTTGCTATTAGGCAATTCCCATTTGTATTCAGGCATTAACCCCAAAAATTTGAGTGCTACCCTTGGGGCAAATTCTTTTATTATAGCATCGCAAGGTACCAATATTTCTGACACTTATTTCGGATTAAAAGAGGCTCTGCGAAGCTGCGAACCTAAACTGGTTATTATTGAGACCTTTGGAATAAATAACTTTAACCCTTACGATTTGAAAGAAGGGAGTTTAACCGATCAATTTAAAAGCTTTTCGGCTCGAAGGAACATAATTGATAAAGCTGATGCAACACCCCTTTTATTTTCTCCCGAAAATTACCCTTATGCATGGTCTAATACCATTAGGAATCACGATTTTATTTTCACAAATAAACAACAGCTTGAAAAAAATAAAAAACTGATTGATGGTAAAAAGAAAAAAGAAAAAGACAAGCTATACTTGGGCCGATTTGTTCGTTTTACAAAGGGTCTTCAAGATTCGGTATTAAACATTTATAAAGAATCGGGAGCACCTATTGATGGCACGGATTATAAATATAGCAAATACGCAGAAAAATATGTAAATAAAATTGTGTCGTTATGCGAAAAAAAGGACATCGAGATTATGTTCCTAACAATTCCAATGTATTCTAAACATGTTGCCAACTATGCCCCTTGGAAAAAGGAATTAAACAAATTATTAAAACCATTCAACAAAAAGTGGCTCGATTTTCAAGAAAAAGAATTCGATGCAAGTTTTCCAACTATTTGCTTTGAAAATACTTATAGCAGCAATCAGCATTTAACTCTTCAGGGATCGTTGATTGCAACCTATAAGCTTGCTGATTTTATTAGAGACGACTTGGCAATTAACTTGCCTAAAAGAAACAAAGAGGACAATTGGCATCGTTTATTTTATGCTGAGGAAGGTTACTTTGAGAACTTCCCCGTTTCGCCTAATGATACCAAGAATTATTCCATTTCAAAGAACAAAAAAATCCAAAATATCGAATTGAATGACGTTCTACTTATTGATGACAGTAAAAACAAAAGAAAAAAGCTGCTTGTTAAAATTGATAGAAAGAAACTACAAGGAAAAGATCTTAAAAAAAGCACGCTTATTTTAGTTATTAAGGTAATGGAAAATAATAAGGAACTAAACGCCAAAATTCAGCTAGAGTACGATGGTTTACATGAAACTCCTGATAAAGCTATATATCAAAGGATGTTAATGCCAATTGACGTAATTGATGTTGTCGATGGTATAATTTACTTGTAATTTCTTTCTATTTTTATCACTACTCCTATCAAGAATATTTTTATGCTATGCATAATAACCTGAATAATTCATGCATTTAGTTTGATGTAGATGTAAAACCTGAATTTACTTCGGGAGCGTCGGAATCCGCCGATATATCTTTATATTTCATCCCTAACCCAACTTGCAAATATTTGAATTATGTTCAATAGGATCAATCTTGCAACTATTTGATATTCAGTAGTTGTTAAAAATAATTTATTTTTCTCAAAAATATAAAAAGCTGTTAGTCAAACACATCACGTTTTTAAAAGTCAAATGTAGTGACCCGTAGATTTGCCTATGTTATTTATTGTTTTTATCTTTGCAGGATGTTTATACGCGCAGTACATAAAAAAGATAAAAGTAAGTCAAAAACATACACTTACTATAGACTAACCCATTCATACAGAACAGGTAACAAGATAAGACAAACAGTTCTGTTAAATCTAGGTAAGTTGGAAAATATTGACAAAGCCGATCATAAACAACTGGCTAACAGGATAGAAGAGATAATTACCGGTATGGAAGGCTCACTGTTTTATGAAAATTCAGAAAAGATTGAAGAACTTGCACAATCATTTGCTAAACAAATTGCCAAAGAGAAGATATTTCCTTCAGGAAAAGGGAAAATGATTTCTAAAAATGTTGATAAGAACAATCAAACTGTTGATTTAAATAGTATTGAACAGATAGAAAGTAAGGATATCGGTGGTGAATGGTTGGTAAAACAAGCATTTGAAAGATTAGCAATTCCAGAAATGTTAGAAAAAATCGCATTGAGTAAAAGCCAAGCTGATATTGCCCAACTGCTTTTGACTGCCAAGCTGATACATCCATCAAGTGAACTGGAGACAGAGCGCTGGTTAAATGAAAATTCAGCATCTTTGGAGCTGTATGATGGTGCAGAAACGGTATCAAGATATAAACTCTATCAGGTAACAACAAAGTTATATAATAAGAAAGAAGCTGTAGATTCCATAATCTATAGAAACACCAAAAATCTATTCTCGGGCAGAGATAAGATTGTCGTTTATGATTTGACAAATATGTATTTTGAAGGTCAGATGCTGTCCAGCAATAAAGCTGATTTTGGACGTTCAAAACAAAAACGCTACGATAGGCGATTAATTGGTCTGGCAATATCAATTGACGGCATGGGATTTGTCAGGCATAGTAAATTTTACACGGGGAATGTAAGTGAGCCCGAAACTTTCAAAGATCTGGTTAAATCAATAGCTGAACAATCATACCCCAATAGCGAACAGCCCTTGATTGTAATGGATGCAGGTATTTCAACGGAAGACAATCTTAAGGACCTCAGAGGTTTAAAATATGATTATATATGTGTAAGCAGAACAATACCCAAAGAATATACAACCTTATCCGACAATGCAAAAACAATTGAGGACAATCGGGGGAACAAGATCCATTTAACAAAAATTTCCGTTGATGGGAAAGATGATAATTTCCTTCATATTAAAAGTGATCAGAAAGAGATCAAAGAAAGATCGATGGATGAAAAAATGACTCAAAAACTGGAAGCCCAATTGACATCGCTAAATCAGGGGCTGTCAAAAAAAGGGACGGTAAAAAAGATTAGCAAAATTCATGAACGAGTAGGTGCTATCAAAGCTAAATTATCACGAATAGGCTGGCTGTATAATATAACTTATACTGAGGATATTGCTAAAGGTGTTGTTACCGCAATTAACTGGGAAAGGGTGCGGGAACGAGAAAAACCAAAAGGTGAATATTTTTTGCGATATACTGAAAATGCTATTGCCGAGGATAAAATATGGGACGGTTATAACTTAACAAGAGATGTTGAAGCGGTTTTTCGTTGTTTAAAGACAGACTTAAATATAAGGCCTATCCACCATAGGATTGATGAATATATTGAACCCCATATATGGCTTGGAATTATAGCTTATCAGGTAGTCAATTACATTAGAATTAATTTACGCCAAAAAAACATTAACCATAGTTGGTCAACTATTGTTGAAAAAATGCGAAGCATGCAAAGTTCTTTGGTCACTGTCAACAATGAGAATAACAAGAAGTTTTATATTAAACTATGTACAAGGCCTACGAAAGATCAAGTGGATATTTTTGATGCCCTAGGATTTAAGCACAGACCTTTCGTTAGAAAAACAAAAGTAGTGACCCAAATGTAAAAATACGAAATGCAATGCGCTGACATTGTGGTTGTTACAGATATCTATTTGCAAGTTGGG
>JAQICC010000446.1 GCA_027858735.1 Salinivirgaceae bacterium | reverse complement strand
ATGAAACCATAGATGGGCACAGTCTTACATGAAATATATTTTCACCCAATTGGGTGAAAACGAAATTCGTGTTAATTCGTGTAATTCGTGGCCTCAAAGAATCCGCTTGCGGATTTAAGGTTACTCCCTACTGCTTGAAATATCGTAAAAAGATTCACAATAAACCGGCATCCCATCTTCTGTAATTCCTTCAAATACACATTTAACTTTTGTATAACGATCAGAGTTATAAAATGAAATATTCGCATTACCACTTGAATCTATTTTAATATCGGGGTTCCAATAAATGGCTTTACGTAAATCGGGCACTGGTAAATCTTTATCGGCCTGTGTTACATATTTCGGGCTATAAAACTCTTTTACAACTTGAAGAGGTTCAATTGAAATAGAGTTTGGTGTATTATCTTTTTGGCGTTTCTTATACGCAACTTCATCGGTTTGCAAATAAGCCACAGCCTCGTTATTGTAAACCATTGATACTTCCATTCCTGTTGCTACAATTAAATTTTTCAAATCGGCTGGACTATATGCTGATTGAATGTTGGGGTAATTTTTCCCTTTATCCATGCCATCAACAATAAATTTCAGTTCAATATCTTTGCCTCTATACCTTATCTTTAGCTTATCATTTTCTTCAAAGCAATAATAGCCTATAGCTTCAATAACATCTTTAATCTCGGTTGACGATTTAAGTAAAGATATGGGAGTTGATTTAACCATAGAAAAATCCTTAATCATACCTAATTCAACATCTTCGTATTCTAATCCTTTTTTGGCATTAATTTTTACTTCATCAATCCAAATGTTATTTATTGAATTATTTACAAACTCCCTTTTTACATCTTTGTGTTTAATTAATTTGGTTGCTAATAGAGTTTTACTGCTATCAGAGCTTGAAATAAAACTCTCGCTCATTCTTTTTTCGAAACCATTATCATCTAATCGTAATATGAGATCATCTGACCCTTGCTTATCGCGAGCTGACAATAAAATTGATGAAGTATATTCCAATGAATATTCCGGAATAAATGAGAAACTACCGCCCTTATCGGTTTTCAATCTTTCAGAAGTACCTGCAAAATACACCAGAACATTCCCTTCTGTTGGAATTTCAGTACCACCAAATTTTCGTTTTACTAACGAACCTTTAACTAAATCCTGATTTACAGGAGGATTTACCGAATCTATTTCAGCAACTTTTTCTAAATAAGAATAGTTACGCCAACCTTGGGTTAAAAGCAATAAATCTAAATGGTGGGCTACCAAACCACCTTTTGATTGAAAATAATAATTCGGATCGTGTATTTCTCCTCTAATTTCAGAGGCCAAATAATTTGAACTAATAATATTGGGTTCATCAATTAAATCAGCCCCCCCAAATATGTCATCATAAACGGTTAATGAATACTGTCCGGTACTAAAATCAATATTGCCTTTTTGTAAACTAACATCAAGCGTTACTAAATCGCGACATAAATATTGGCTTCCTTCGGTACTGATTCCTTTTTCTATAAAGCTATCGTGATTAATAAAAACCAAGCGCTCCGACAAGGGCAAATTATTTTTACTAAGCAGCGTTAAAACGCCTATACCTGCCGGCAAATTAGGAGTTGGAATAGGAAATGCAGCTTGTGTTTGAGAAGTTATTAATTTAAAATAATAACAATATCCCCTTACAGAAAGGGTTAGCAAACAGGTATCAAAACTCGTCAGATTATTTTTCACCTCCACGTAAATCTTGCTTCTTGCATTTTGAGCCGTAATTGTCCAGCCCTCTTCTTTAGCAGCTGGCAAAATAATATTTTCATCTATTCCTTTGGGTTCGGTTACCTTCAGAAAATACTTATGCTCTTTTTGAGGTGCAAAAATAAATTTTCCCATTCCCTTATGTTCTGATTTTACCGAAGCATACTCCTGTCCTAGCTCATCAATAATAAGGCCTGATATTTCCACCGGCATACCCGAACTTAACACCGATTTAAATGCTACCGTACTTAGGGCGTCAATTAAACAATTGCCTCCTTCGGGGAAAAAATCAACATGTATTTTTGAGTTTATGGGTAACGTAAAATCAGCACTTCCTAATTCATCCCAAATACGCAGTATGGTTTTCTCTGCTCTGCTGTCGGGTAGAATAAAAGTCAATGGGATATTTTCTGTCTCAAAAGTACTTCCTGTTCCTTTATCTAGAAGATTGTCATCTGCTAGCAGTCTAAACCTAAACTTTGAATCTTTGAATTTATTTTTGTCGTTATTATAGCATTTAATAATTGCCGTAACGGTATCGCCAGGTAGGTAATTTTCCTTATCAAACTGGGGTGAAAAGCTATAATCTTCTTTAAATTCCTTCTCAATAAGCATTTTTTTACTAAAAACTTCTCCCTCATCAAAGTTTTTCATCCAGCTTGAATAACAAACAAAGCGATAAATTTTCTCTTCTATATTTCTGTTTATAACCAGATACCCATTTGAATAAGAATCTGTAATTACCATTTTTTCTTGGCCAATAATCACACCATTCTCATCCATTAAAAAAACATATAATACGGTACTTAAATTCGATTTTTTAAGTGATGCCTTATTTCTTACATAGGCCTTAAACCAAAGGGTGTCGCCTGGCGCATATACCTCGCAATTGGTATGAACATATATTTGCTCATTGGTATTTATGGTGTTGAATTTATTGAGATTAGTGATGGTTTGAATAAATTGGGCTTGAACCATTGATCCCGTATGCATAAATAATGCAATGGAAACTATTGAAATAATGTGCTTAATCATGGAAATTAGAAATTTGGTTAATTTAAGCAAGATATTAAAATTATGCTAAATAAAAGAGGTGGCGCATAAAATCCTAATTAATTGCCTTTCATTTTATTGCAAATACTAAGCCATGTTAAAATAAGAATTTCAATATATTCATGAGATAAGATAATTATTCTGTTCGATTCCTTTACAAGCTCTGTAAAAATATTTTACATCTCCACATAATACATATTGCATTAGTTACTCATTATCAGTACATTTATTTTTTGGCATACCCTTTGGTTTTCAGTTGCCAAATAAATTAGAATCAATTAATCTTAAAACACATAATTATGACTTTACGAGAATTCTGGAGATTTCATTTCTTAAAAGCATTATTAGGCTTGGTGGTTATCCAATTGGTAATTGTAGCCATTATTCAAAACTACAATCATAAACCTGAAGCCATGCGCGATAGTCTCGCAGTTATTGAAAACCGCATGTTAAAAATTAAACCCTTAACCAATGACGTGGATAAAGATGAGGATACTGATCTTTCTATAAAACAGTTTACCAATCCACTTCACGGGAAAGTTAAGCAAAAAGGGAATAGCTTGTTTTATACGCCTGAAAATGGATATATTGGTTCTGATAGCTTAAGTTATACCAACAGCGATGGTAAAAAAGAATCGAAGGAAGCATACATAATAATTACCGTTAATGAGAACCTTGCTCCTATGGCAAATACCGATGCAGGAATGGCTTACAGCGGTGGATTTCTAGCAATCAATCCTTTGGCAAATGATGAAGATCGTGAAGGAGATTCAATTTTCATACATGAATTTACCCAACCTTTAAACGGTAAAGTAGAACTGATTGACAATGAATTCATATACTCAGCAGGTTCAATAGCGGTTACTGATAGTTTTCAGTATATCCTTAGTGACGGCAAAAGGCTTTCTGAACCAGCTACCGTAAAGCTTACTATTAAAGGCAAAAACGATCCTTGTTATCCATGGCTATCTAAAGACATTGGGAATGTTAATAATTCTGGCAGTTTAACTTGCGCAAACAATAAAATTACTATTGAAGCTTCCGGATCTGACATTTGGGACTCTAATGATGGTTTTACTTATGCCTATCAGGCTATTGAAGGAAATTGCGAAATTATTGCCAAAGTTGAAAGTTTAGAAGCCGAACATGAATGGGCAAAAGCCGGCCTTCTAATTCGCGAAAACCTGAGTGCAGGTTCGGCCAATATGTTTATTGGAATGACCTTACAACACGGCATTGGTTACCAAAGCCGATTTGAGCAAAATGATGGCAGTAATGGTTTTGGTGGTAAAGAAGATGCTGCTATTCCTTACTGGATTAAGCTTAAACGTGAAGGCAACAATTTCACCGGATCTGTATCAGCCGATGGTAAAAAATGGGAAGATTTTTCAACCGAAGAAATTGCAATGGGAAAAAGAGTTTATGTAGGACTAGGTGTTACAAGTCACAACAATAGTGAAATGGGTAAAGCTGTTTTTTCAAATGCTAAAATAGTAAAGTAAAAACAAAGGAAAACGGTTGAATACTGAAGATCGGAGAAAAAAAATGTACAAAGTTTGCTAAAATCTGTAAGCGTCAAATGGTTTTGACTGCGTTTGAAAACACTCAAAAAAATCCAACACCTCGTTTTAGGTTTAACATTGTCTATTATTGCAGCGAATATTTATTCTTTAAAGTTTTCTCCAAGCCTCTTCTTAAGCAATTTATAGTCCTTTGTTGCTTCGCAATCGGTATTGTAAATTAATACTTTCTGTAAAGCAAGCTCAGAAATTCCTTCAGGCAACTCCTTAATTTTTGTGCTACTTACATCAAAATGCAAAAGTTTTTTCATTTTTATAATACTTGAAGGAATGGAGTCTAAGCTTCTATTGCCTCCAAAACTTAAATAACGCATATCGCTTAAATTGCCAATACTGTCTGAAATCATGGTCAGCTTGTTAGAAACAGTCAGTTTTTTAAGTTTACTTAAATTCTCAATTTCGTTTGGTATGGTTGGTATACTGGTTCGGTTTATTGTCAGAAATTCAAGATTTGTACATTTCATAAGTGGTGAAATATCATCAATGGCTTTATTGCCGCTTAAGTTCAGTTCCTTTAATTTATTTAGGCCTTCAAATCCGGCTTTTTCAATGCTGGTTATACCTCCATTATTTGCAATAAGTTCCTTTAAGTCTTTCAGCGAATCCAATCTGGGAAGATCCCCAAGCTCACAATCACTAATATCTAACAACTCTAAGTGTTTTAATTCCAGCATTGAGTCGGGTATTCCATCATAAAATTTAGCTCTTAATTCACGAATGGTTTGATTCTTTGAAAATCCATGATCAAATTGAATAGCTATTTCTTCTTTAGGTAAAATAGTTAGCTCGTATAAATTAAGCTGGGTGAGTTCTTCAGGAAAATAATCAAGCTCGTAATTATTAAGGGTTAAAGATTTAAGGTTTTTAAGTCGGCCAACACGTTTTATTTCTTCCTCGTCCATTCCGTTGCAATATAAAAGCAAGGCATAGGCATCCTGAGGCTTTTTAAGGGCAGCATAAATGTTATCAAAAAACTTATCGCGGGTATACACTTTGGTATGTCGGTAATCTTTCCATAGCTCCCATATCATGGTATCAATTACATGAATGATAGTGTCGTACTCTTGAAATACATCGAACTTAATGTTTTTAGTAACGGTAAATAGAGCTATTCGCCGCAATGAAGAATCTGATACAGATAAATCAGCATGCTCCTTTTTAACAAATTTGGGAGATTGTTCTTGCGTGTAGGTAAAACTATAATCTCCTTTTGTTTTTAAGTTTATCAGTTTTGCTCTTAAAAGATTTGTATCACCTGGCTGAAGGGTAATTATTGTACTGTCGGAAAACTTATAATCAAACGCCCCATTTAAAGGCAGTATTTCCACATGTTGATAATCAACACTCAACTCCCATTCCTCTTTAAACGATTCGTCCCATGAGGGACCTCTGGAATCAAAATACGTTAATGTGGTATCGGTAGTATTAATCAGATAAATTTCAAGGTTTATATCACTCCCTTCATAATATGGGGTTTCTTCTTTTATAAGAATATCAATTTCTTGAGCAAAAAGATGAGCAGAAAATAAACAGGCAAATACAAGCAAAAATCTCTTCATTCGTGTCAATTTAAATTTTAATTGTAAAGTTAATATTTTAAAGAAAAGTAAGGTAATTTAAGCCCTTTGGTTCTCTTAGAAATAAAAATTAAATACCAAATGGATTGAAAATAGACACCCCCCTGTATATCAAATTGTGTAATTAATTTTTATGTAAATGATTAAATGCTCAATATTTTTACACAAACTGTATAAATATTTTACAAAAATAATAAATAATAAATCTACAATACACTTCTAATCAATAATTTATATACATTGGCATAGCACTTGATATTTTAGCATCAACAATTTTAACCTTGTAAATTAATAAGCATGCGCACAAACCTAATTTATGCCTTCCGTAATATTCTGAATAGTAAAATTAACACCTTCATTACCGTGTTCGGATTGTCAGTAGCGATTGCCTGCAGCTTGTTAATTTATTCATTTGTTAGTCAAGAGTATAGTTATAATAATTTTCATAAAAATGCCGATTATCTGTATCGCATTAATTATGAAAGTCGGTATTTTAATGGTGATTATAAAGATGTTAGAGTTGAGCGTGAAATAGCTGATAACTTAAAAAAGGAGATACCGCAAATTAAGAAAAGTACGGAATATAGGTATGCTTTTGAAAATGTACTTATGTACAATAATCGCTACTTCGATGCTGAAATGAGTTATGCAGGCGCAGACTTTTTCGATATGTTTAGCTTTCCTTTCATTTCAAATAAACCTGAAAAAATATTTACCAATCCTTATGAAATTGTTTTAACCAAAGAATTGGCCGATAAGTTAGTTGATAATGGCAGTTATGATGATCTTTTAGATAATGTAGTTGAGTTTCCGCTTAGTTATGGTACTACCAAATTTACCATTGTGGGTATTATTAGCGATATTCCTCATAATTCTACCATAAATTTTGATGCCGTAATTTCTGGTAAAAGTGGTCGGAATTTTGGAGGTTGCGACAATTCATTTGGTTACACAACTGTGTATTACCAAATAAAAGATAATGTTAAAGCAAAAGATGCTGCAAGAGGTGTAAATAATTATATTTCTAACTTCTATAAATCCAGAGTTGGTAGTATGCAAGATCGTAATCAAATGCCAAATACCGATGATGCCTTTGTACCATTTGTACTGCCCTTAAAAGATGTTTACCTGGCAGGTGATATCGGCAATTGCTTTGAGTCATCGACCAATCCTAATAACTTTATAATACTGCTTACCATTGGATTTTTAATTTTACTTATTGCCTGTAGTAATTACACAATATTATCCTTAGGTCAATACATGAAAAAAATAGGCGAAGTAGGCATCCGCAAGGCTATGGGTGCTAATCGAGCTAATATTTTTTCTATTTTTTTAGCCGAGGGTATTTTAATTACCCTATCAGCTTTAATTATTGGTGTAATATTAAGTATTTTATTTATCCCTGTTTTTGGCAAATTAGCACAAGCTGAAATTTATACCGAACTCATTAACATACCTAAAATATCATTTTTTGCAGGTTCATTATTTGCGGGTATTGTATTGTTTACCAGCATTATTCCAGTTCTTGTATTTTCAAGAGTTACACCTAACCAAATGGCAAGTAAAAAGCTTAGCATTGGCAATAAAAGTAATCTGTCGCAAATATTTGTTTCCATTCAATACAGTTTATCCATCATATTAATTATTGTAACCATATTTATTGTACGGCAATCGAACCTACTTAAAAACAAATCATTAGGCTTAAATAGCGAATACATTATCGATATACAAGCCGATAGAATTGACGACGATAAAATACCCCAGTTTGTAAATGAATTAAAAGAGCATGTTGGCGTGGTAAATGTTACTAAAACCTCGCGAAATTTCATGAATGGTTCATCAAACAGTTTTGTCGACAGAGGCGATGGAGAACAAGTATCGGTTTTTAGAAATAAAGTTGATGAAAACTATATTCCTACTCTGGGATTAAAAATAATTAAAGGACAAAATTTTACCGAAAGCAATGTAAAAGAACGCGACAGGTCAATGATCGTAAATAATCAATTTCTTGAATTAATGGATATTAGCGATAACCCCATTGGTAAAACATACTCATTAATGGGAATTAACTTTTCTATTATAGGAGTGGTTGATGATTTCCATTTTTTTGATTTAAAACGAAAAATACAACCCATAATGTTATTTGCCAGAACCAATACTGGCAATGGTTACTATAATGTGTTGCTAAAGTTTCATCCTCAACAATTAGGCGAGGTTATTAAACATATTGAATATTGTTACGAAAAAGCGGCTCCCGGTAAATCACTAACACACACTTTTTGGGATGAAAAATTGCAAGAACGTTACGATGATGAAGAACGCTGGAGCAATATTATTGGTTATGCATCGGTAATAGCCATAATAATTTCATCGCTTGGCTTATTTGGTTTAACCATTTTGCTTATTAGCCAACGAGTTAAAGAGATTGGAGTACGCAAAGTTAATGGTGCCAAAGCACTGGAGGTATTGGTAACCATAAACAAAGCTTTTATTGGGTGGTTGTGTGGCTCAATAATAATTGCCATACCTGTAGCCTTTTATATTGTAGATAAATGGTTAAACAGTTTTCCTTACAAAGTACCTATTGATTGGTGGGTATTTATTTTGGCTGGTTCAATTGCTTTTTTGGTTGCTCTTTTTACCGTAAGCTGGCAAAGCTTAAAAGCCGCCAGACGTAATCCTGTAGAGGCTTTAAGGTATGAGTAAAAAGTACAGCACCAAATGGAAAATGTTAGCTGATCGTGGTCTACAATGGAATCTGAACTAAGTCGAAGCTACTTTTGTTTCTGACCTAACAATAAAAAATCCTGAGAGCATTTTAAGCCTTTACCTTTAATGGATGGGAAAGCATAAACATATTTGAAATTTTGGCCATCCCCTTCAAAGCCAATGCACACATCATTACTAACAAAGTTTACCTTATTTGAAATTAGTAGAGTTGATTTCCCTTTTAGTTGAACATTAATTTCCATAATTTTTTCGGGTGTACAAAAAGCTTCACCTACAACTAAAATATGAAAATCGGTTAATGAAAGTTGATTAATTGCCATTATATTCATTACCTCAATATTTTGACTCCCAACATTCCTTCCCATTGCTACTTCCATAATTTCTTTATAGTCATGAAAAGACCCAATAACACCAATTCTAAACATACCTGACTTAGTATCTTCTGGCCAATCAATTAGGCGAGTAAATTGGTAAATAAAAAGAGCTTTAATATCGGTTGAATTTCTTGCAAATAAACCAATACTTACAAAAAGTATTAGCATTAATAGTGTTCGTTTCATTGTAATTCGTTTTAAGTTATTTTGCTCTACAAATATGGCAACACTTAAAACAAACTAAGTTAAGGCAACCTTAAATAAAACTTAAAAGTAACAACGATTTTAAATACAAGGAAAGAATTGGGAAGAATCTATATTAACCTAAGTTCGATATAAAATATCGACACTACTTTGCCTAATAATCTGATTAATTATATTAGGATATTTATTTCAATATATTAATTATTGCAATTTAAAAGCGAATCAAAATTTTAAACACAAAAAAAAGCCAATCAGTTATGATTGGCTTAATTCCATTAAACAAAATATTTTAATGGATTAAACTGTTTTTACATTTACAGCATTTAATCCTTTTTTGCCTTCTTCTAGATCGAATTCAACTTCATCACCTTCGCGAATTTCATCGATTAAACCACTTACGTGTACAAAATGTTCTTTATCACTGTCATTCTCGCTTATGAAACCAAAACCTTTAGTTTCATTAAAAAATTTTACTATTCCTTTGCTCATCTTAATTTGTATTGATTTTATTAAAGTATTAAGCGCAAAGGTAATCCAATAATTATCATTTCATTCACTTTTACAAAAAAAATAATGTTTATTTTTCAA
>JAQICC010000444.1 GCA_027858735.1 Salinivirgaceae bacterium | reverse complement strand
CTCCCAGGAGAGAATTACAAAGCGGAAGCGGGCGAGTCTTCCCCTGGGGGAAGTGCCTTTAGGCGAAGGGGGAATAAAGGTTAATTTACCCGTATTATCATGCTTGACTTGACACTAGTGTCAAGTCACGCCTGTTCTAACGCACAATAATTTGTTCTTTTACTTTTTTTTGTTTCATTAAAAAATACTTACAAAACGCTGCTATGCTCACATTTTTTTGCTTTGCAAAAAATTAAAATAACTTCATCCTATATGTTATTTTATACATGACTTGACACTAGGTTTGGAGCAATCTCCATCGTACCTGTAATAATGGGGGAAAGGATGGCTTTATAGTGAATCCAGTTTATAAAATTAGCTAAGCAGGCGCTTCACTGTCCTGTATGCCTTTGTAGCAAAGGTATTTAGTTTAAGTGCGATCAAAATAAAAGTTCATCAAATAATCATGCATAATTATAGTTTAATACAATTTACTGCCACTTCGAAGCGCAAAGACTGCAAAAACCTGTCAGCGTCCGCAGGTCCTGACAGCGTTTGCTAACGTAACGATAATTAATAGAAGCGAAGCTGTCTTTTTATTATGCACCGCTAATGGAACTTGCAGCGCCTGCTTCGAGATTATGCACTACTGATATTTTATGATAAAGAGGGCTTTATTAAGTTATTAAAATCATAGTTTTATCTCAAAAGTCATTAAAAACCAGAGACCAATTTTATGCCATATAAAAGCGAAGCAGGCGCTTCACTGTCCTGGTTTTTTCCTTCCAAACTAGTTATCAATCAATACAAACGGAATGTTGGGAAACCTTTTTCCAAATTACCCAAACGGTGCGTAGATAAAACTGCTTATAACTCTAAAACCATGAAAAAATCATCAGCAAAGGAATCTTTTTCTTAAATAAAAAATACTTGTATGCATCACACTAACAATCATTTAGACTTGTTGGTGAGAGCTTTGAGTTAGTAGAGTTCAATAAAATATAAATTTTCAATAGGGGTATTTTATTTACTGGTTGTCATCTTATCAAACAAAGCAGATTTCGAAATTGATAACATAAAAAAAATGAAAAAGTAAGCAGTTAAAGTAAGAGAAAATAGTCAGATGACTGGCTGAAGACTGAAAACTGGAGACTGACGACTAAAAACCTTAAAACCAAATAAAATGAAAACCACCTTAAAATCTCTAATCTTATTAATTGCTCTAGCAATTTCATTCACTGCAAAAGCAGAAGAAAAATCAGCCATGGATACCATGCCCGTTCAATTAAGTTTTATAACGCCTATTGGAACAAATGGCATGCAATCGTGGAATACCGTAAATAATTTTTCACTTAATATGTATGCCGGTTATTCTGGTGGACTTGACGGATTCGAAGCATCAGGTTTTGTAAGTGTTTTACGTGGCGATATGAAAGGCGTTCAATTTTCAGGCTTTGTAAATGCCGATATGGGTAAAACAAAAGGAGCCCAATTTGCCGGTTTCGTTAACTATAATAAAGAAGAATTGGAAGGTGCTCAGCTTGCCGGATTTGTAAATGCAGTTACCAACAATACCGACGCTATTCAAGGTGCAGGTTTTGTAAATTTAGTAGTTGGCGAACTTGAAGGAGCCCAGTTTGCAGGTTTTGTAAATGTAGCTACTAAAGAGTCGAAAGGAGCCCAGTTTTCGGGGTTTTTAAATGCAGTTACCGACTCTCTTGACGGATTTCAGGGAACAGGTTTTGTAAACTATGCAATGGGAAGTAGCATGGGACAAGCTAGTGGTTTCCTTAACGCCAATGTAGGCGATTTAAAAGGAATTCAGGCTTCGGGTTTTTTAAATGTGAATACTGGTAGATTGAACGGTGCCCAATTATCGGGATTTGTAAATTTCTCAAATAAACTTCGAGGAACTCAGATAGGGGTGTTTAATTACGTTGATTCTCTTGAAAGTGGCACTCCAATTGGCTTTTTAAGTTTTGTTCGTAATGGTTACCATGCCTTCGAAATAAGTAGCAGTGAAACGCTAAACGGAATAGCTACTTTTAAAACAGGTACAAAGAAATTTTACAATATTATTTCAGTTGGTGGTGGCGTTCGAGGCGATAAAATTCTTTGGGGATGGGGCTACGGAGTAGGTACTACTATGGAGCTTTCTCGTAAATTCGATCTGGCAGTTGAAGTTCAGTCATTTCATATAAATGAAGATGTTTGGCATACCAATCGCCTTAATTTATGGAATAAGCTTACTCTAGAAACATCATACCAGGTAACCCCACGTTTAGAAGTATTCGGTGGACCTACATTTAACGTTGTAGTATCCGATACAAAAGACGAAATAGGAGAACCGCGAGAATCTTCAATAGCTCCATTTACATCATTTAGCAAAGTTTATAGCGATGGCAGTAAGGTTGAAATGTATCCAGGATTTAACGTAGGTATTCGTTTCTAGCCAACAAGTATCTGTTTAAGTTTTGTTTTTGGAATTTATTGTAGAGTATTTTTTGTCAGGTTGAGGCATTTTTGAGATGCATAGCCTTAGTTACGAATCGAAAAAATAACAATAATATGGCAAAAAAGACTCATAATAAAACTAAAGGATAAAATTTAATCAGGTACTAAATCAAGCATATATAAATAATTATCTCTGAGCTCCTAACCCTGAGCTCAGAGCTTAAAAATCATAACCCAAAACACAACTTATTATCATGAAAATTTTAAATGTTATTTTATTTTCCACATTGTTATTAACCCTAACAACCAAAGCAGAAACAGGCAATATGTACAAACAAACTGTACGTGGTACCGTAATCGATCAAGATTCAAAAACACCCATAATTGGGGCTAATGTTATAATAATTGGTTCCGATCCAATTATGGGTTCAAGCACCGATCTTGATGGTAATTTTAGAATTGATGATGTGCCGGTAGGCAGAATTATGGTGCAAATATCGTATTTAGGATACGAAAAAAAGACCATTCCCAATATTGTAGTGGGCTCTGGTAAAGAAACTGTAATGAGTATTGAAATACTGGAATCAATAATTAAACTCGATGATATTACCGTTAAAGCAACTAGTCGCAAGCAAGAAGCATTAAACGAAATGGCAACGGTAAGTGCCAAAGTATTTACGGTTGAAGAAACCAAGCGTTATGCAGGTACTTTTAACGATCCTGCGCGAATGGTATCATCGTTTGCCGGAGTAACCGGAGACCCTAGCGGAAATAACGACATTATTGTTCGCGGTAATTCACCTCGTGGTATTTTATGGAAACTTGAAGGTGTTGAAATTCCTAACCCCAACCATTTTGCCGATGAAGGTGCATCAGGTGGCCCAATTAATGCACTTAACAGTGCCATGCTGGCAAACTCCGATTTCTTTTCAGGAGCTTTTGCACCAGAATACGGAAATGCATATTCTGGTGTATTCGATATGAAGTTGCGTTCTGGTAATAATGAAAAGCGTGAATACTCTTTTTCAGGAGGAGCATTGGGATTTGATGGAACAATGGAAGGTCCGTTTAAACCGGGATACGGAGGTTCATATCTAATTAATTATCGCTACTCTTCGTTAGGTGTTTTAGATGATTTAGGAATTGTTGACTTTTTTGGTGTTCCAAAATATCAGGATGTATCTTTCAAATTCAACTTTCCGACCAAAAATGCCGGTAGTTTTAGTTTATTCGGTTTGGGCGGCTTAAGTGGTATTGCTCAAAAAGCTGTTGATGAAAATAATGAAGATTACGTTCGTGAAGAAGGAAAGTTTACCGCAGGTCTTGGAGTTGTTGGATTGTCTCACACCTATCCAATAAATGATAAAACGTTTGTAAAAAATATGCTTTCGGTTTCTGGCACTCAAAATCAGGCCAATTATTCAGAAAGAAATTCAAACGGCGAAATGGTTGAAACCTACCACGACAAGTTTGAGAATTCAAACTACAAATTGTCATCGTGTTTTAATACTAAGATTAATGCTCGCAACCGCATAAAAGCAGGAGTTGTTTATACGGGTCTTAATTACGATGTTTTCGAGGAGTATGATGATAAAGTTGATGGTAATTTTACAACCGGATTAAATACTGAAGGCAATTCTGGTTTATTGCAAGGCTATGTGAATTGGAAACATAGATTGAATGATGACCTTACACTGATTTCGGGAATTCACTACATGCATTTTTTATTTAATGATAGCAAATCGCTTGAGCCTCGTTTAGGAATGGAATATCGTTTTAGTCCATTACAGTCATTTACCTTAGGATTTGGTTTACATAGTAAAGTTGAAAATTTATCGGTATACAATGTACAAGTACTTGACAATAACAATGATTACATTAAACCCAATACCAAACTTGAGTTAGCAAAATCTCTTCATATGGTAGCAGGGTATAAGCATCAGTTTACACCAAACTTGCATTTTAAAACCGAGGTTTACTACCAGCATTTATATGATGTAGCCGTTGAAAACGATGCAAACAGTCCGTTTGTTCTAAATAACTATATGTCTGGTTATACCGATAGAGCTTTGGTAAATGAGGGAATAGGTCGCAATTATGGTCTCGAAATGACTCTCGAACGCTTCTTTGCAAACCAATTCTATTTTCTTGCTACAGCATCGGTATTCGATTCAAAATTTACAGCAATGGACAATGTTGAACATAACTCCAGATTTAATAGCAAGTACGCCTCTAATTTTCTTATAGGTAAAGAGT
This sequence comes from Salinivirgaceae bacterium, assembly GCA_027858735.1. Lineage (GTDB taxonomy): Bacteria > Bacteroidota > Bacteroidia > Bacteroidales > SZUA-534 > GH45. The sequence goes on along the minus strand of JAQICC010000444.1, from coordinate 6,857 downwards.
TTAATATTGGCGATGAAAGCAAGAACAGAACAATTTCTATTAATGCTAAAGGAACTTTTATTGGCGGAGCGTACTATACTCCAATAAACTTAGAGGCATCAATTGCTGATGGTCAAGAAGTGCTAGATATGGCTAATTATTTAAATAAAAAAGCCGATAATGTATTTAAAGCTGATGTTGCTGTTAGTTATCGTCGTGATAGAAAGAAAACTACCCACGAATTTAAGATAGACGTGCAAAATGTAAGCAATAATCAAGCAGTTGTTGACGAGTATTACGATAGCTTTAATCAAGTTATTGAAAAGTCAACCCAGTGGACAATATTTCCTAATGTAATATATACAATTCAGTTTTAATTTTGGGTTTGATGAAGCTCCTTGTAACCATTACAATTCTTACATTAAAGTATATTATGTATAGTGCTATAAAAGCACTATACAATGCTTTAATTATGGTTTTGTAAGGGTATTCTTGGAGCTTTTTCTAAGTAAACATGTTTTTTATTTTAAAAATTATGTTGTAAATTTCAACTAAAGGCATTTTTATATGTTTCTTTGCTAAGGGATATGTAAATTAATTTCTATTTAATGATTTCTGATCTTTCTGTACTAAAAAGAAAGCTTTTCTATTTTGCCTCTGCAATTTCATTGCTCGGTTATGGTATTGATTTTGTTTTTCTTGAAAATAACCATATTGAATTCTGGGTTAACTTAGCCACAATCTTAATTACTGTTATAACTATTGGTTCAACCAGGTTTTCATATATATCATATACTCCTGCCAATTTAATCATTGTTTATTCCATTTTTATTAATATGCTTATTAGTTTATTGCTAAAAGATTCGTGGAATAATATTGATGCTATTTTTCTTCAAAATTCACTTGTTTATGGAGTGTTAATTTTATACGCCGGATTTGCTTTAGGAAAGGTTCATGTTTATATAATAGGTACTTTATTTGTTGCATTTTACATATTTATGGCCTTTTTTACTAAAGGCGAAATTTTACTCAGCAATATGCCTTTAATTATTGTTCTTTTAGGCATTTATATGTTCAGTATAAATTTCATTCTAAATATTTTAAATAACTATAATCAAAGTCAAAGTGATCTAATCACAAGTCTTACACGTAGTAATCTTTTATTGAAAGAACAGGGTAACGAACTTAATAAGTTAAATGAAACCAAAGATAAATTACTTTCCATAATTGGACACGATTTACGCACGCCAGCGGGTAGTATAATGGGCTTTTCCAGTTTAATTGAACGAAAGGCAGAAACCATGAAATCGGAATCGTTAAAAAAGTATAGTAAATTGGTTTACCAATCGGCGAACAGATTAAATATTTTGCTAAGCCAATTGCTCGATTGGGCTCGTTTGCAATCAGGAAAAAAAGAAGTTAATTTGCAGCTGGTTAAAGTGAATGATGTAATTACGGAAGTAGTTGATCTAATGCACGGAACTACCTACTTAAAAAATATTACCGTAGAAAGTCCCGTTGAAAAAAATATTGAATTAAGGGCTGATAAGCAAATGCTAGCAACAATAGTACGTAATCTCGTAACCAATGCTTTAAAATATACTCCCATTGGAGGAACAATTTTTATTAAATCGCAAATTATTGAGAATGATTATAGGTTTAGCATAAAGGACACAGGAATAGGTATGAGCAAGGATGTGCTTAATAAACTTTTTACCGACCAACTGATTGAATCGACGCTAGGTACCGAAAATGAAAAGGGGACTGGCCTAGGAATGGGTATTTGCAAGGAATATGTACACCTGCATTTTGGTAAGATATGGGCTGAAAGTGAACTCGGGCAAGGAGCAACTTTCCATTTTTCTCTACCAAAACGTTAGTTTAAGTCTAGCATATTTTGCCATAAAAATACTACTTTAGTGCAAAATATACTTTATGAAAAACTTTAGCATTTCACGAGCTTATTTTATAATTACCTTTCTCACAACACTAAATTGTGAAGCCCAATTCAATGAAAATTTTATTAATAAAGACATTCAATTACAACAAATAGAAGACTCCCTTTTTGTACATATAACTTGGGTTGATTCTGAGCGATATGGTCGGTTTTCAAGTAATGGGCTTGTTTATATAAATAAAGGCAAGGCCTTGTTAGTTGATACTCCCATGGATTCAATTCAAACCAAGCAATTGGTAAATTTCTTGTCAGATTCCTTAAAAACCAAAGTTACCCACTTTATTGCAGGCCATTATCATGCTGATTGTGTAGGTGGTCTTGAGTATTTACACAAAATAGGAGTAAAGTCTTTTGCAGGAAATTTAACACGGCAAAAATGTATGGAACTTGGTTTGCCTTTACCTCAAATCGGTTTTGATGATTCGCTTACGATTGAATTTAATAAGCAACATATTACTTGTTATTATTTAGGTGGCGGACATACAAGAGACAATATATTGGTATATTTTAATAAAGAAAAGGTTTTATTTGGAGGGTGTTTTGTCAAGTCAAATTCATCAAGAGGTATGGGGAATACAAAAGATGCCGATATGGATGCCTGGCCTAAGTCAATGACCTTAGCTAAACATAAATTTACACAAGCTAAAATTGTAATACCCGGTCATGGTGAGCTGGGTGGAACAGAGCAATTCGACCATACATTGCAATTACTGGAAAACTATAAACAAAATCAAAAATAAACTTCATACGAAATGGAAAAACGATTAAATTCCGATATTTTTCTCTCCACTTTTAATGAATTAGAGAAGCATTTTAAGACTGCGTTTTTTCATGGGCAATGGAAAAGTTTTAAGCAAATGCTGAAGGAGGGGAGCCGATTTAATCCTATAATTAAACAATTTAAAGAGGAGCTATTTGAATTTACAGATCTGCGCAATGCCATAGTGCATAATAGCAGTAATAATTATAGGATAATAGCAGAACCTCATGATTTTGTGGTGGAGCAATTTGTTGACATTAAAAATCAAATTGTGAATCCCAAAAAGATGGATGCCTTTTTTAAAAAGGTATATACCTGTAAACTAACTGATAGAATTGCAGTGCCCTTGCAATTAATACATAACCAGTTAATTAGTCAAATACCTGTAATGAATGAGCATAATGAGGTAGTTGAGGTTTTAAATGCCAGCACAATAGCTTATTGGTTGGCTTCAGAGAAAACAGCATCAACCGAATCTGAATTGGTTTTGGAAGTTCTGGAGCATAAAGAATTTAAACATAATTTTGACATAGTATCTGAAAATACTACTGTTTTTCATGCCGCAGAAATATTTAAAAACTCTTATAAAAAGGAACCTATAGACCGTTATTATGATACTTTAATAATAACTCAAAACGGCATAGCAACCGAGGTTCTTAAAGGTATAATTGTTCTTTCTGATATTGCCGAATATCTTTAAGCTATTTCAGTTTTTCTAGTACCCATTCTCTAGACTTATCTGAACTATCAAAAGCTTTTGTAGGTATGGTAGGGCGTGAAACGCCCATGTACAAATTAACCAAAGACCGATGTATTTTTGAATTGCTAATTATTGCAACAGCAAGAACCGTACTTTTTTTCTGACTAGCAAAAACGGCTCTGGCTTTTTTATCCATAAATGTCATTTTGCGTATGTCGATTAGATTGCAGTGAATTACATCGCCGGAAACCTCTGCTGCTGCTTTGCACATTTCTATAGCATCATCTTCTTTTATATCTGATTTTGGCATCATTTCCATGGTTAATATGCCCATTTCATCCATTGTAATTTTTGCTTTGCCAGGTACTTCTTTACTTTTCATCCTCTATTATGTATTTAGCAATAAAATATTGAATTATTACACTATGTACGTTATATAAATATCGGTATATTTTTAATAGAAAAAAAGCTCCCTAATTTTTAGAGAGCTTTAATTAATAAGCTTTGTATTGTTAATTTAGATCGAACACAGGCTAATAAGTATCATTCTCTTAAGTCAGCATTTCCGTATTTAGTATCAATATTAACAGTGCTTTCAGTCGATTCACTTCCAGAGAAACCACTTATTTCAATACCATTGTCTTCTTTAATTCGCTGTTGAATGTTTAAATCGTTGTATTTAATATCAGCATATTTCGATTTTGCCTTTATTTTATAATTAGCTTCTGAAGCTATCCCTAGTCTAATTTTTGCATACTTACTTAACACATCAATTTCTTTAAATCCATCAGGAATTTTTGTGACCGTAATATTGCCGTATTCATTTTCAATGATGAATTTTTTAGTCAGCTGATTTAGGTTAATGTTTGTATATTTTGCTGTTATTTTCAAGTTTGATACCTTATCAATTTCGTAATCATCGTAACCAGCTTCTGCTACTATTGATGAAAACTGACCAATTCTCAACTTTGAGTATTTACTTGAGATAGCAACAGCTTTACCGCTGCCAATTTCTAATTTTGAATATTGAATTGATATTTTGGCCCAGTTAATTTCATTTACACGAGAGTTTTCACAATAGCCCAATTCAATCGAACTTAGCGGTTTTTCATTGCCATCAAGCATTTTGTTTACATTTAACGAACCATATTTTACAGCTAAATTACTTTTGCCGTGTAGTTCATTAATGGTAACATTTCCATAATTGTTCGATAGGTTTGTGTTTAAGTACGCCGGCATTACTACTACATAGTTAATCTCAAAACTGGCATTGTTAATATTATTAACTTTAGTTATAGCAGAAACGTCACTTCTATTTTGAGCAATATTCACTGATATTTTACTCATAATTCTATCGGCCTTGTCTTGAGAGCGTGCCTTTACTATAATCTCTGCATCTATAGTAATTTTATCGGCGTTGGTATTTTCTATTTTAATATCTCCAAAGCGGTTCGCTATTTCAAAGTTGCTACTTTTACTAACATCATACTCTTTGTGAAATTTTTTCGAAAAATCATCTTGTGCACCTGCTATGCTGGTAATTAAGATGAAAAACAGCGTAATTATTTTATAATTTAACGTCTTCATGGCTTGGGAAGTTTAATTGTTGTACATTTTCTAAATCGTTAACTATTCTATTGAGGATATCCATTTTCATTTGATAGTGTTGCAGCATAGCCTGAATAATTCTAGGGTCGTTAGGCATTGCTTTGTAGTCTTTCTGAAGCTTTTTATACATTACATCCATTTCTGTCATTTCATCAACCAGCACCTCTTTTTGTTCCGGTGTCATGTAGCTTTCCATTTCTTCAATGGTGCCAATGCGTTGATCAACTAATTGAATGTAATATTGTCGTGCTTCGCTAAACTCAACATTTTTTTGACTAGCTAAAGGTTCGGCATCTAAAATAAAATGCTCGGTTAGGTATAAGCCCGATAGTACGACTAGTATTGCTACCGATGCTACTTTTAATATAGTAAGCCATACTATTGATCGGCTTTGGGTTTCTTTCTTTTCCATCAGCATTTTTTTAAACTTATCGAAATGCCTTTCCGATGGCTCGGCAGAATCTAACAGCTGCCTGTTTTGCTCGATTAGTTTTTTTAATTCATCCATATGCTGTTTTTTTTATTTGTTAAAAGGTCTTGTAAATTTTTTCTTCCGCGTGAGTAACTTGTTCTTACCGCGGCATTAGTCATATCTAATATTTCAGCAATTTCATCGTGGTCATAACCTTCAATTAGGTGCAGGGTAACAATAATCCTATATTTATCGGAAAGCTCTGCTATTGCCTGCTTAATTTCTGCAATTTTTTGAATTTGATCTTCCCAAACGTCTTCTTGCTCTTCATCAGCAATTACAGTTCGGCCTTCATCTAATTCACCAGTTTCTAACTTCCTTTTTTTTAAAACATCTAAAGAACGGTTTACCACAATTTTTTTCAACCAAGCGCCAAAGCTAACTTCTTCTTTGTAAGTGTTTATGTTTTTAAAAGCTTTTAAAAAAGCTTCTTGCATAATATCTTCAGCTTCCATGCTATCATTTACCAATCGTAAGCTTGTGTTATACATTGCTTTGTAATACAATTTGTAAATTTCAAACTGAGCCTTTGTATTGCCATTCCGGCATTGCTCTATCAGCTCTTGGTGTATGTTTTTATATTTTTCTCCCACTATTAATGGTTTTCTGATTTAATGACGACAGCTATTTCAATTTGCAACACTTTTATTTAAAAAATAATATTGTTTGTTTTATATTTTTGTAATTTACAATAAATTTAAGACCCTATTAATTACAACTAATAAATATTTTTAAGTGAATAAATTAATATTAGCAAGGCATTCTTATGCCGAATCGGGAACTTCAAACGGTTCTGATTTTAAAAGAAAACTCACCCCAATTGGTAATGAAGTTGCAAATAGCCAAGCAAAACAATTGCTTGATAAAGGTTTAATACCAAACCTAATAATTACAAGCAATGCACAACGTGCAATTGAAACAACAAGAGTCTTTCAGAAGCTGTTAAATACAAGTTGTCCGATATTTCAAGTTTCATTTTTGTATGATGATTATACAACGGCAGAGTTTTTTGACTTAGTAAATCAGATCAGTAGTTTGCATCAAATAGTGCTTATTATGGGTCATAATCCAACTATTTCATTAATGTCGGCTCGTCTCGATAACACCACTAATTACCCGTTTAAACCAGGTTCTCTAGCTGTTTTTAATTGTGGTGAGTGGAGTGAGGTTGAAGTAGGAAATAGTAAAGTGCTGGAATACTTATCGACATAAAAAAAATCCGAACCAAGGCCCGGATTCTATATTAAGGAAATTGTTTTTACTTAGTGCGTGCAAGAAAACTCGGTCTCTGATAAGAAAGCTCCAAGAATGAGGCTTTCGCAGCATTGAAAATCAGAGTCCCGAACTTGCTTCGGGATGACTGGTTGAAATGCAAGAGTAA